>NZ_JBIUWI010000001.1:0-22095 GCF_044743385.1 Pseudomonas sp. NPDC087639
GTCCATGTTGATGTCGATCACCTGCGCGCCGGCCTCGACCTGCTGCAGGGCGACTTCCAGCGCTTCGGTGTAGTTGTCTTCACGGATCAGACGGGCGAATTTGGCGGAACCGGTGATGTTGGTGCGCTCGCCGACGTTGACGAACAACGAGCTGCGATCGATGGTAAACGGCTCCAGACCCGACAGGCGGCATGCCTTGGGAATGTCCGGAATCTGTCGCGGCGCATAACCGGCCACGGCTTTGGCGATGGCTTCGATGTGCCCCGGCGTGGTGCCGCAGCAACCGCCGACAATATTGAGGAAGCCGCTTTGAGCGAACTCTTCGATGACCTTGGCGGTTTGCGACGGCAGTTCGTCGTACTCGCCGAATTCGTTCGGCAGGCCGGCGTTCGGGTGCGCGGAAACGTGGGTGCTGGCCTTGTTCGACAGCTCTTCCAGGTACGGACGCAACTCACTGGCGCCCAGCGCGCAGTTGAGACCGACCGAAATCGGCTTGGCGTGCGCCACGGAGTTCCAGAACGCTTCGGTGGTCTGGCCCGACAGCGTCCGGCCGGAGGCGTCAGTAATGGTGCCGGAAATCATGATCGGCAGTTCGATGTGCAGCTCTTCGAACACGCCTTGCACCGCGAAGATGGCTGCTTTGGCGTTGAGGGTGTCGAAAATGGTTTCGATCAGGATCAGGTCGGCACCGCCCTCGATCAGACCTTTGGTGGCTTCGGTGTAGTTTTCCACCAGCTCATCAAAGGTGACGTTGCGGTAGCCGGGGTTGTTGACGTCAGGCGACAGCGAGCAGGTTCGGCTGGTCGGGCCGAGCACGCCGGCGACGAAACGCGGCTTGTCCGGGTTCTCGGCGGTCTTGGCATCGGCGATCCTGCGTGCCAGGCGCGCGCCTTCTACGTTGAGTTCGTAAGCCAGTTCTTCCATGCCGTAGTCGGCCATGGAGATGCGCGTGGCGTTGAAGGTGTTGGTTTCCAGAATGTCGGCGCCGGCATCCAGGTAAGCTTTTTCGATGCCACCGATCACGTCCGGACGGGTGATCACCAAGAGGTCGTTGTTGCCTTTGACGTCACTCGGCCAGTCCGCAAAGCGTTTGCCGCGATAATCCTGCTCTTCGAGCTTGTAGCTCTGGATCATCGTGCCCATACCGCCGTCGAGTATCAGGATGCGCTCTTTGAGGGCTTGCTTGAGAGCTTGAAGGCGGACACTGCGATCGGACATGTGGACTACTCGGAAAGACCATTACGAAGGAGCGGGATCATAACAAACCTGTGCGCTTTTAGAGCATGCAGGGGTTTTTCATGAATATCGCTCATGTTGGTACGAACGTCATACTGTAGAATCGCGGCGTTTTTCTTCAGGATCGGGATCAAGGGCATGTCGTACCGCGTCATCAGCATTGTGTTGCTGTTTTTAAGCTGGGGCGCCGTTGCGCAAGAGCCCACGATCTCTTATAGCCGCGATATCCAACCGATATTCACCGAGAAGTGCGTTGCTTGCCATGCGTGCTACGACTCCGCTTGTCAGCTCAATCTGGGCAGTGGCGAAGGGGTGGGCCGTGGCGCAAGCAAGATGCCGGTCTACGACGGCGAGCGCACTGAAGCGGCGCCGACTACCCGATTGTTTTACGACGCCTTCGGCAAACGTGCCTGGCAGCAGAAAGGCTTCTATTCGGTGCTCGATGCCCAGGGCAGTCAGGCCGCGCTGATGGCGCGCATGTTGGAGCTGGGGCACAAAACTCCTTTGACGCCCAACGCCAAATTGCCGGAAGACATTGTGCTCGGCCTCAATCGTGAAAACATGTGTGCAATGCCCGCCGAGTTTGACGGCTATGCCGGTGCTCACCCGAAAGAGGGCATGCCGCTGGCCGTGACCGGGCTGACCAATCAGCAATACCAGACCCTGCAACGCTGGCTGGCGTCCGGCGCGCCGATTGACGAACAAGGCCTGGCGCCGAGCGCCAAAGAGGCGATGCAAATCGTCCAGTGGGAAAACCTGCTCAACACTCCCGGCGCCCGGCAAAGTCTGGTCGGGCGCTGGTTGTTCGAACACTGGTATCTCGCGCACATCTATTTCAAGGATGGCGAGCCGGGGCATTACTTTCAGTGGGTGCGATCGCGCACGCCGACTGGTCAGCCGATCGACCTGATCGCTACCCGTCGCCCCAACGATGATCCAGGGACGCAGGTGTATTACCGCTTGTGGCCGGTGCAAGGGGTGATCGTGCACAAGACCCACATCACTTATCCGCTGAGCGCGGCGAAGATGGCGCGGGTCAAAAGCCTGTTCTACAGCGGCAACTGGCAAGTCAGCGCCTTGCCGGGCTATGGGCCACAGAGCCGGGCCAATCCGTTTGCCACGTTTGAGGCGATTCCGGCGCAGGCGCGCTATCAGTTCATGCTCGATAACGCCGAATACTTCGTCCGCACGTTTATTCGCGGTCCGGTGTGCCGTGGCCAGATCGCCACCGACGTGATCCGCGATAACTTCTGGGCGCTGTTCCAGGCGCCGGAGCATGACCTCTATATCACCGACCCGAACTATCGCGGCCAGGCCACACCGTTGCTGGCGATGCCCGGGCAGAACGACGATGTCGGCAGCGTCCTGGGCTTGTGGCGCAATTACCGTGACAAACGTAACGAATATGAAGCCCTGCGCCGCGACAGCTATGCCGATTTGCCGGCGCCGAGCTGGTCGACCCTGTGGGCCGGCAACGACAACGCGCTGCTGAGCATCTTCCGTCACTTCGACAGCGCCTCGGTGACCAAAGGCTTGATCGGCGAAGTGCCGCAAACCATGTGGCTGTTTGACTATCCGCTGCTGGAACGCACTTATTACCAGTTGGCGGTCAACTTCGATGTGTTCGGCAACGTCTCACATCAGGCGCAAACACGCCTGTATTTCGACCTGATCCGCAACGGCGCCGAGCAGAACTTCCTGCGCCTGATGCCAGCCGACTCCCGCGAGGACTACCTCGACGATTGGTATCAGAGCAGCGGCCAGTTCAAGATGTGGCTCGATTACGAAGCCATCGACGACGACAAGCCGACCGGGCTGAAACTGGATGAGAAAGATCCGAAGTACGATTTCGCCATGCAATTGTTGTCGCGTTATGGCGATCTCAACGCGCGACCTGATCCGATCAACCGCTGCGACGGCGCTTACTGCTCGCGGCCGAATATCGATCCCGCGCTGCAAAATGCCGAACAGGCGCTGAGTCGCCTGGCATCGCGTCCGGCCGCTGGCCTGAAGGTTATCGAACAGTTACCGGAAGCGACGATGTTGCGCATCGAGACTGCCAGCGGCAAACGCGAGGTTTACAGCCTGTTGCGCAACCGCGCGCACAGCAACGTGGCGTTTTTGCTTGGTGAATCGCTGCGGTATCAGCCGGGTTTGGACACCTTGACCATTTATCCCGGCGTGCTGAGCAGCTATCCGAACTTCATGTTCAACATTCCCGCAGACCAGGTCTCTGAGTTTGTCGATGCGATGGAAAACGCTAAAGACGCCAACCGCTTTGAGAAAATCGTCGAGCGCTGGGGAATTCGCCGCAGTCATCCGCAATTCTGGTTCTATTTCCACGATCTGAGCCAATCCATGCACGAGACCGAACCGGTGGAAGAGGGTGTGCTGGACATGAACCGCTATGAGAATCTTTGATCGATTAAGGTGCGCGGGCAGTCCCAACTTCTTGAGGCGCCCGTAGCCCCTACAAAGTGGTCAATTATAAAGTTTTGCAATGGAGGGCCGTCGATGTTGATTTCAGTGCAAGCGCTGCGCGCACTGGCCGCCTGGATGGTGGTGGGGCATCACGTCATGCAGATTTTCTATAACTTCGAGCCTGATGGGCCAGTAGGTCGAGTGTTTGTCGACCAAGGGGCGGCGGGCGTCGATGTATTTTTCGTCATCAGTGGCCTTGTGATGTATTTGTCGACGGCGGACAAAGACCTGACACCCAGGCAATTCATGACAATGCGGTTGATGCGTATCGCGCCGGCTTACTGGTTTTACACGCTCCTGGCGGCACTGTTGCTGATGGTAATTCCGGAGGCGTTCCCCGATGAACGGCTGGGCTGGACGAATTTTCTGTTGTCGCTGTTGTTCGTCGCCAGCGAAAACCCCGGCGGCTTCGGTGTTTACCCGACGTTGAACGTCGGATGGACGCTGAACTTCGAAATGCTTTTTTACCTGCTGTTTGCCGGCGCATTGCTGTTCCCGCTCAATGCGCGGATAGCAGTGGTCGCGTTTCTGTTGTTATGCGTTTGCTATGGGCTGACCGCCTTGGGCTGGATCAGTGAGTTTTACCGTTCGGAACTGGTCTTCGAGTTTTTGCTGGGAATGGGCGTTGGCATGCTTTATCACCGCGGCTGGATCAGGCCGGGTCTTTGGCTGCCGATTCTGGCAATCGCCATGGCACTGCTGGCGATCTATTACTGGTTCGGCGAATCGCAGGTATTGGCCTGGGGCGTTCCGGGTGCAGTGCTGGTGACGGCGGCGCTGTCCCTTGAGCGCTTTGCCAAAAACAGTCGGCTGCTCAAAGCGTTGGGCGACTGCTCCTATTCCGTCTATCTACTGCATACGCTGGTGTTGATGCTTGGGCATTATCTGGCACAGCGTCACTCGCTCAACCCGCACGGGGTGATCGCGGTTTGTCTGGTGTTGATCGCCGGCGGCAGCTGGGCCAGTTACCGCTGGATCGAAAGGGCCGGATATCGGCACTAGCAGCATTGGCGTGAGCGACCGTCGCAAGCCTGATGCGTCTGGTTCGCTTTCCTGACAAAAATACTGGGACTTTGTCCGGCGCGCCGATTGGCGTAAACTCCGCCACAAGCCTGCGAGGAGTTTCCATGACCGCTATTACCATTACCGACGCCGCCCACGATTACCTGGCCGATCTGCTCTCCAAGCAGAACACCCCGGGTATCGGTATCCGCGTCTTCATCACCCAGCCTGGCACCCAGTACGCCGAAACCTGCATTGCCTACTGCAAGCCGGGCGAAGAAAAACCTGAAGACACCGCGCTGGGGCTGAAAAGCTTCACCGCTTATATCGATTCGTTCAGCGAAGCATTCCTGGATGACGCGGTAGTCGACTATGCCACTGATCGCATGGGCGGCCAGCTGACCATCAAGGCGCCAAACGCCAAAGTACCGATGGTCAACGCCGACAGCCCGGTCAACGAGCGCATCAATTACTACCTGCAAACCGAAATCAACCCGGGGCTGGCCAGCCACGGCGGTCAGGTCAGCCTGATCGATGTGGTTGAAGACGGCATCGCCGTGCTGCAGTTTGGCGGCGGTTGCCAAGGCTGCGGTCAGGCCGACGTGACGTTGAAGGAAGGCATCGAGCGCACGTTGCTCGAGCGTATTCCTGAGCTCAAGGGCGTTCGCGACGTGACCGACCACACGCAGAAAGAAAACGCCTACTACTAAGTAAGGTGTTCACTGCGAACATAAAAAACGGCGCCCCGTGAGCGCCGTTTTTTGTGCCTGCGATTAATGAGTGACTAATGACTTTGTGGCGAGGGGATTTATCCCCGATGGGGTGCGAAGCAGCCCCAAAACTGGAACTGCTGCGCAGTTCATCGGGGATAAATCCCCTCTCCACAGGTTTTGTGTCTGGCCACAAAAGTCCTTCAAATCAGGGTCGATAAAGATGCACATGCCCCGCGCGATACAGCGATGACTCGCTAAACACCTCACTCCCCAACA
Source organism: Pseudomonas sp. NPDC087639 (assembly GCF_044743385.1). Lineage (NCBI taxonomy): Bacteria > Pseudomonadati > Pseudomonadota > Gammaproteobacteria > Pseudomonadales > Pseudomonadaceae > Pseudomonas > Pseudomonas sp. NPDC087639. The sequence goes on from NZ_JBIUWI010000001.1 coordinate 5,709, forward strand.
CCCGCCCAACCAGAATCAATGCCGTGCGCCGAAACCCCTTGGCCACTACCTTCTCGGCAATATCCTCGATTGTTCCCACCACCCAATCCTGATCCGGCCATGTTGCCCGGTGAATCACTGCAATCGGGCAATCCGCGCCGTAATGGGGGAGTAGTTCAGCGAGGATCTTCTCCAAATGATTGACCCCCAGATGAATCGCCATCGTCGCGCCATGCTGCGCCAAACTGCCCAGCTCCTCGCCCGCCGGCATTGCGGTTTTGTCGGCATAGCGGGTCAGAATCACGCTCTGTGAGACATCGGGCAGAGTCAGTTCGGCACCCAGCAATGCTGCGCACGCGGCGGTAGCCGTCACCCCTGGAATGATTTCGAACGGAATATCCAGCTCACGCAAATAGCGAATCTGCTCGCCAATCGCGCCATACAGGCTCGGATCGCCGGAATGTACTCGCGCCACATCCTGGCCCTTGGCATGGGCGGCTTTGATCAGGTCGATGATCTGTTCCAGATGCAGCTCCGCGCTGTTTATCACGGTTTCTGCCTGATGACCGTCGAGCACCGCCGCCGGCACCAGCGAACCTGCGTAGATGATCACCGGGCAACTGCGGATCAGCCGCTGACCTTTGACGGTGATCAGTTCCGGGTCGCCGGGGCCGGCGCCGATGAAGTAAACAGTCATCGTTGAATCCTTTGGAAAAGAGGCGCAGCAATGCTTCAGATGAAGATCGCTCATGATCGATGGCAGGGATTATCGGGATTTTACGCGGCGCCGGCCAATGCGAGCGTCGCCTGCGCGTACTTTTGCCGGGAGATCAGCAGTTTGGCCGGTGCCTGAATCAGTTGTTCAGCCAGTGCCAACGCCGCACTTTCCGCTACTCCATAGCAACCGGTGCGTTCATAGGCGATCTGCGAGTGGTGACTGAGCTGTTGCTGGTAACTGGCCAATTGTTCACTGCTGAAGTACAGCAACGGCAAGGCCAATTGTGCGGCGAGTTCTTGTAAGCCCGGCTCATCACGCTTCAAGTCGATACTTGCCAGGGCTTTGACTGCTTCCAGTTCGATGCGATGGGCCTGCAAGGCTTGATCGAGTAACGCGCGCAGCGTGCTGGCGGGGCAGCCGCGCTGGCAGCCCAGACCGACCACGAAAGTCGGCGCTGCGCGGTTATTCGTCATGCGTGGTAGTGGCCATCGCTTTTGCGGCGGAACAACCAGGCACTGATCAGGCCCAGGGCCAGCCAGAACGCCACGTTGGTCAACTGCGAAGCGATTTTGAACTGTGCTTCGAGGGCTTCTGGCGCCAGCATCGAATGCACTTCCGGTTGCGGGGCGCCAATCACATGCGGCACGGCAAGGATCGCCACACCGAGGATCTTCATCAGCCAGTGACGGCTGAACGCGATCAACGCCAGACCTGCGGCGGTGGAGGCGGCTGTGCTGATCCACCAGAGCTGCCGTGAAGCCAGATCCGCCGCAGCAGTGCCTGGCAATTCAGGCGGCAAGCCCAGGGTCGGTGCCAGAACGAACGTAGCGTAACCGGCCAGACCCCAGAGCAGACCTTGCGAAGTCTTGGTCGGTGCACGCAGGGTGTACAGGCCGGCAAGCATCAGGGCAAAACCCACGGCCACCACCAGATTGCCGCCGGTGGTCGATACCAGGCGCTGCCAGCCGTCTTCCGGCTCCCACGCTTCAGCATCGTGAGTATGGGCAGTGGCACCGGCAGCGTGTTCGTGAACCTCAGCCGCCGGTTCGGATTTTTCGTAGGTCTCGGCCTGCAGAATCAGCGGCGAAACCCAGAAACTTTGCAGCAGCGTAAGGAGCAGGGCGGCCAGAAGACCGGTGAAACCTGCGGTTTGCGCAATTCGCTTGATCATGTCGGCAGGTCTCAGTGGCACGGGAACGCGGCGCTGTGGCGGGTATCGTGGGCGGCGTTGTGCACTGCTTCGATGTGCGAGAAACCGGCGAAGTAAACCAGGCTGGCGCCGAGGATCGACGCGAAGATGGCGGCGGTCAGGCGTTGGCTCAGGGTGCTGGTGCTGGCGATTTTATCCGTGTTGCTGCCGGTGCTGCTGATGATCGACATGGCGCTTCCCTCTGGAATGTCAGCGGGGTAATAGAGCGCATGAAAACCCCTGCGAATCGGGCACGCAGGGGTTCGAACAGCGCCCGCCCACCGCGGGTTTGTTATGTTCAGCGACGCAAGTGCGCACTGTGTGTTGCGGGCCGGTCTCCGGGCTCACGAGGGGTTGGCGTCAGGCCGACCTGCAAGCGTCACCTTCCCATGCCGTCATGGCACAGTGGATTCGACGCTTCTCTCGCTTACCGTTGCGGGGGCAGCACCGGACTGACATGGCTTTAGAGTAAAGCACATGATTCACCGGTTTCCCGTTTCACCCTGTGAAGGGCACCCGTAACAAGTTGCGTAGGAGAGCATGTTGGGGGGATTTGAGTCAATTGAATGGGGGCATATCCGTTGCTGCGGTGATGGCTTATTACGGTTCCGCCCTTACGGCGGGTCACTTTGGCAAACGCCCCAAAGTAACCAAAGGTCTGTGCCCTGACGTTCGGCCCTCGCTGTGGCTCGGGTTCCTTCGCTCCGGGATCGATCCGGGCGCATCGCCTCCGGTTTGCTGCGCTGCACCTCCTCTCGATGTGTTCGACTGCGTCGAACGGTCGCTGCGCTCCCACCCCCGGATCAATCCCTCCACTCAGCCTGCCGACGGGCGTTTTAGGTCAAGAGCGGTACTCGAGCTAACGCTCATTGTGTTGAGTGGGGCGGCATGCGCCGCAGGGTTCGCGCGGCTCGAAACTGTGGGAGCCAGCCTGCTGGCGATGGCGGCCTACGAGCCGACCAATCTCTATCAAATGTACCCAATCCCTGTTGGAGCTGGCTTGCCAGCGATGGCGGCCTGACAGCCGACCAAGCTCTGGTGGGTGTACTCATTCCTTGCGAGCTTCCGAAGCTGCGATCTTTTGATCTGTTTTGGCTTTGGCTTTGGCTTTGGCTTTGGCTTTTGATCTTGCTCTTCAGCCCATCGGCAGGCCGAGCGAAGGTGTTCATCCGGGGGGTTGGCGCGCAGCGCCGTGCGGCGAGGCCGCATCCATCGAGAGGAGGTGCAGCGAAGCAAACCGGAGGCGATGCCCCCGGATGGACACCGTAGCGAGGGAACACTGAGCCTCAGCGAAGTGCCGTACGTCAGGGAGCAGCCCTTTTGGTTACTTTTGGGGCGTTTGCCAAAAGTGACCCGCCGTAAGGGCGGAACCCTAAGCAGCCGCTACCGCAGCAACGGATATGCCCCCAATCCAAACATTGACCCGCCCCCACACCATGCGTAGCCTTGCGCTTTCGAGGTTCTTCGGCGCGTGCCGAAGCTAAGAAGGGAACGCGGTCAAAGCCGCGGCTGCCCCCGCAACTGTGAACGGTGATGTTCGCTGCCACGCCACTGCCAGCCCCTGCAAAAGGGCGCCAGCGGGAAGGCGCAGCAAACGCCAGGCCCCAACGCCTGAACACCGTCAGCCAGGAGACCTGCCTCGTCACAGATTCTCACTACAACCGGGCGGGGTGATCCGGTGGCGAATGCTTCCGGCGCGTGCTCGCGTTGCCGGTTCTCGTCCCGTATGCCCGCCACCTTGCCAAAGGGCATCCGATGAAAACACTGGCCAAACTCCCCGTCACCATCGTCACCGGCTTCCTCGGCTCGGGCAAAACCACGTTGCTGCGGCACATGCTCGACAACGCTCAGGGCCGCCGCATCGCGGTGATCGTCAACGAGTTCGGCGAGCTGGGCATCGATGGTGAGATCCTCAAGCAATGCACCATCGGCTGCACCGAAGAAGAAGCCAACGGTCGCGTTTACGAACTGGCCAACGGCTGCCTGTGTTGCACCGTTCAGGAAGAGTTCTTCCCGGTGATGCGCGAACTGGTTGCCCGTCGTGGCGACCTCGACCACATCCTCATCGAAACCTCCGGTCTGGCCCTGCCAAAACCACTGGTACAAGCCTTCCAATGGCCGGAAATCCGCAGCGCCTGCACCGTTGACGCGGTGATCACCGTGGTCGACAGCCCGGCCGTGGCTGCTGGCACCTTCGCCGCGTTCCCGGATCAGGTCGACGCCCAGCGCAAACTCGACCCGAACCTGGACCACGAATCGCCGCTGCACGAGCTGTTCGCCGACCAACTGGCCAGCGCCGATCTGGTCATCCTCAACAAGGCCGATCAGACCAGCCCGGAAGACCTTGCGCGCGTACGCCTTGAAGTCGCCGAAGAACTGCCGCCAGCAGTCAAAATCGTCGAAGCCAGCAACGGTCGCCTGCCGCTGGACGTGCTGATCGGCCTCGGCGCCGGTTCCGAAGAACACATCGACAGCCGCCACAGCCATCACGATCACCACCACGACGGTGACGACGACCATGATGACCACGATCACGACGCTTTCGATTCGATCTCCATCGAGCTGCCGCAAGCCGACGAAAGCCTGCTGCTCGACGCCCTGACGCAACTGGTGGTCCAGCACGGCATCCTGCGTGTGAAGGGTTTTGCAGCGATCCCGAACAAGCCGATGCGCTTGCTGATTCAAGGCGTGGGCACGCGTTTCGACAAGCATTTCGACCGTCAGTGGGGCGCCGAAGAAGCGCGCGTCACGCGTCTGGTGTTGATCGGTCAGGAACTCGACGCCGCTCAACTCGAAGCGCAACTGCGCGCTGCGCTTAGCGTTTAAGCCATGCACCTGCTCAGGACCCAGCCCGGCGGTTTCGTGTCGGATGACAACATTGCCGACCTTGGCCAAACCCCCGCCGAGCTGGTGATCCTGTGCAGCGGCGACTCCAGCCTGGCGCTGCTCGCCGAAGCCGCGCAGCAGTTGCCCGAGGATTATCCGAGCCTGCGTCTGGCCAACCCGATGCAGGTGCAGAATCACGCCTCGGTCGATTTGTACGTCGACGAAGTGTTGCGCCATGCCAAGGTGATTCTGATCTCGCTGCACGGCGGCATTGCGTATTGGCGCTACGGTGTCGAGCGTTTGGTCGAGCTCGCCGAGCGTGGCGTGCAGGTGATCATGGTCCCGGGCTGCGATCGCCCCGATCCGGAACTCAGCGATCTGAGCACCGTCGCAGCCGAGGATCGCGACCGGCTCTGGCAGTTCTTGCGCCAGGGCGGCATGGGCAACGCGCTGGATTTCTTCAGCTGTCTGGCCAACCGTTGGCTGGCTCGCGATTACACCTGGGGCGAGCCGCAAACCCTGCCGCGCACGGCGATTTACCATCCGCAAAAAACCTCCGCCGCACTGAGTGACTGGCAAGCCGAATGGCTGCCCGAGCAACCGGTGGCGGCGGTGCTGTTTTACCGCTCGCACCTGCAAGCGGCGAACACGGCGTTCATCGATGTTTTCTGCCAGCGTTTACAGGCGGCGGGGCTCAATCCGTTGCCGATCGCGGTAGCCAGTTTGAAAGAGCCCGGCTGCCTCTCGGTGGTCGAGGATTGGCTGGATGAAGTCGAGGCGGGGGTGATTCTCAACACCACCGGTTTTGCCCAATCCAGTCCTGAAGCACCGGATCTGCGGCCGTTTCGTCGCAACATTCCGGTGATTCAGGCGATCTGCGCCCAGGACAACGAACCCGGCTGGCGTGACAGCGAGCAGGGCCTCGGCCCTCGCGATCTGGCAATGCACATTGCCTTGCCGGAACTTGACGGGCGCATCATCAGTCGGCCGATCAGCTTCAAGGATCTGGCCTGGCGCAGCGAGCGCAGCCAGTCCGATGTGGTCTGCTATCGGGCGCAACCCGAGCGCATGGATTTCGTCGCCGAACTGGCGCGCCGCTGGATTGATCTGGCCCGGGTGCCGAATGCCGAGAAACGGATTGCACTGATTCTCGCCAACTACCCGACCCGCGACGGACGCATCGGTAACGGCGTCGGCCTCGACACGCCGGCGGCGGCGCTGAATATCCTTCGCGCATTGCAGGCTGAGGGTTATCCGGTCACGGCAGAGTTGCCGGATACCGGCACCGAGTTGATTCAGCAATTGCTCGGCGGCGTCAGCAACGATCTCGACACGATTGACCTGCGTCCATGCCAGCAAAGTCTGGCGATGGACGACTATCTGTTGATGTTCAATGCGCTCCCCGAGGCCAATCGCGCTGCGGTAGTCGCGCGTTGGGGCTCGCCGCAAAACGATCCGATGTATCGCGATGGGCGAATGATGATCGCCGGCCTGCGCTTTGGCCTGACCTTCGTTGGCATCCAGCCGGCGCGGGGTTATCAGGTCGATCCGAGTGCGGTCTATCACGACCCGGATCTGGTGCCGCCCCACGGTTATCTGGCGTTCTATTTCTGGCTGCGCAACACCTACGGCGCCCACGGCGTGATCCACGTCGGCAAGCACGGCAACCTCGAATGGCTGCCGGGCAAAGGCGTGGGGCTGTCGGAAAACTGCTGGCCGGATGCGTTGCTCGGGCCGCTGCCAAACATCTACCCATTTATCGTCAACGATCCGGGCGAGGGCGCCCAGGCCAAACGGCGCACGCAAGCGGTGATCATCGACCACCTGATGCCGCCACTGACTCGCGCCGAGACCTATGGTCCGCTGCGTAATCTGGAACTGCTGGCGGACGAATATTACGAGGCGCAACTGCTTGATCCGCGTCGTGCCCGCGAGTTGCAACGGGACATTCTGCAACTGGTGCGTGACACGCAGATCGACCGTGAACTGCAACTCGACGCGGCGCTGGACAGCGACGCCGATGCGGCGATCTGGCTGCCGCGTCTCGACACCTATTTGTGTGATCTGAAGGAATCGCAGATCCGCGATGGCCTGCACATCTTTGGCGAATCGCCGAGCGGGCGGTTGCGCATCGATACCTTGCTGGCGCTGCTGCGCATTCCTCGGGGCGACGGCAAAGGTGCGCAGTCGAGTCTGCTGCGGGCGTTGGCCAAGGCGTTTGAGTTGGGTTTTGATCCGCTCGATTGCGCACTGGCTGATCCGTGGACGGGCCCGCGTCCTGTCGAACTGCAAGCGGTCAGCGATGAAGTCTGGCGTACTGCCGGCGATACCCGCGAGCGCCTGGAGTTGTTCGCCACTGAGTTGATCGCAAAGACACTGCACAACCCCTGTAGGAGTGAGCCTGCTCGCGAAGGCGTTATGTCAGCTGACATCTCTTCCACAGAAACACCGCTATCGCGAGCAGGCTCACTCCTACAGGAAGCGGGTTGGGGGCAAGTCAGCGCCATCATCGACAACCTGCGTGAAGTCGTCGCCCCCCGCCTGGACGCCTGTGGCCCGGCGGAAATGCGCGGCTTGCTCGACGCCCTCAGCGGCCGTTTCGTCCCCGCCGGCCCGAGCGGCGCGCCAAGTCGCGGTCGTCTCGACGTATTGCCCACCGGCCGCAACTTCTACTCGGTCGACGTGCGCAACCTGCCGACCACCACCGCGTGGCGCATCGGTTTCCAGTCGGCCACGCTGATTCTCGAACGGCACTTGCAGGATCACGGCGATCACTTGCGTCAGCTAGGCCTGTCGGTGTGGGGCACCGCGACCATGCGCACCGGTGGCGATGATATCGCCCAGGCCATGGCGCTGATGGGCGTGCGGCCGGTGTGGGCCACCGGCAGTCAGCGCGTCGATGATTTCGAGATTCTGCCGCTGAGTTTGCTGGACCGACCACGGGTCGACGTGACGTTGCGAGTTTCAGGCTTCTTCCGCGATGCGTTTGCCAACCTGATTCGTTTGTTCGATGCGGCCGTGCAAGCGGTGGCTGCGCTGGACGAGCCGGATGATCTCAACCCGTTGGCCGCCAAGGTGCGCGCCGAGCGTGAGGCTCTGCTGCAATCGGGTCTGGATGAAGAGGTCGCGCGGCGTCAGGCCGGGTGGCGAATCTTCGGCGCAAAACCGGGTGCCTACGGCGCGGGCGTGCAGGGCGCCATCGACGGTCGTCTGTGGCAGAGTCGCGAGGATCTGGCTGAGGTTTACTTGAACTGGGGCGCCTACGCTTATGGCGGTTCTGATGAGGGCACCGCCGCTCGCGAACAATTCGTCCAGCGCCTGAGTCAGGTACAAGCGGTTCTGCAAAACCAGGACAACCGCGAGCACGACTTGCTCGATTCCAACGACTATTACCAGTTCCAGGGTGGCATGCTCGCTGCCGTCGAGACTTTGCGGGGCGAAGCGGCGGCCAGTTATCACGGCGATCACAGCCAGCCGGATCTGCCGAAGATCCGCACGTTAAAAGAAGAGCTGAACCGGGTAATCCGCTCGCGGGCGGCGAATCCAAAATGGATCGACGGGGTCAAGCGTCACGGCTATAAAGGCGCGTTCGAAATGGCGGCGACCGTGGATAACCTGTTTGCCTTCGATGCCACCACGCAGTTGATCGACGATCACCAGTACGCGCTGCTGGCCGATGCTTATCTGCTCGATCCGGCAACGCGCGATTTTGTTCGTGAGCATAATCCGCATGCGCTGCGGGACATGACCGAGCGCATGCTTGAAGCGCAGCAGCGCGGGATGTGGCAGGAGCCGGGGGCCTATAAAGAGGCGCTGGAGAATTTGTTGCTGGATATAGAAGAAGACATGTAGCGCTTCAATAAAGCCACCCCCTCACCCCAGCCCTCTCCCCCAAGGGGGAGAGGGGGAAAGGGAGCCGATTTGCAGGGCGTTCAAAACTTGAGTTCGACTCGACAGTTCAGGTCGGTGGACCTTGAAAGAGCACCTCGGTCAGTTCCCTCTCCCACTGGGAGAGGGCTAGGGTGAGGGCAACTCCACCTGACACACCAAAACTCTCAAGAACACCGACGACCACGACAGAGATCAATCCAAATGACCGACACCCCACATTTCCCACTCTCCGCCGTGGTCGGCGCCGACGATCTGAAACTCGCCCTGTGCCTCACCGCCATCGACCCGAAAATCGGCGGCGTACTCATCGAAGGCCCACGCGGCATGGCTAAAACCACTCTGGCGCGAGGCTTGGCGGATCTGCTCGCCAGCGGCCAGTTCGTCACGCTACCGCTGGGCGCCACCGAAGAGCGGCTGGTCGGTACGCTCGATCTCGACGCGGCCCTGAGCGACGGTCGCGCGCAGTTTTCCCCCGGTGTGCTGGCCAAGGCCGATGGCGGCGTGCTCTACGTCGATGAAGTCAACTTGTTGCCTGATCACTTGGTGGATCTGCTGCTCGATGTCGCTGCCAGCGGCACCAACCTGATCGAGCGCGACGGCATCTCCCATCGTCATTCGGCGAAGTTCGTCCTGATCGGCACCATGAACCCGGAAGAGGGTGAGTTGCGCCCGCAACTGCTCGACCGCTTTGGTCTGAATGTCGCCCTCAGTGGCCACACCGCACCGACCGAGCGTGGGCAGATCATCCGTCGTCGTCTCGACTTCGATAGCGACCCGCAAGCGTTCTGCGCGCTTTGGGAAACCGAGCAGCAAACCCTTCGCGAACGTTGTGAACATGCCCGAGTCACCTTGGCCGATATTCCTCTGGATGATGCGGCGCTGGCGCAAATCGTCGAGCGTTGTTTTGCCGCTGGCGTCGATGGTTTGCGCGCGGATCTGGTGTGGTTGCGCGCTGCCCGCGCTCACGCGGCATGGCGAGGAGCTGAAGTGATCGGCGAAGAAGATATCGACGCCGTGGCCGAATTTGCCTTGCGCCATCGTCGTCGTGAACAAACCCCGTCGAGTCCTCAGCAACAACCCGCGCAATCCCCAGCCAACGCGCAGGCCAACCCGAACGAAGGGCAGGGCCAGTGGGGCGACATGCCGGCTCCAGCGCTTGCCACCGGCAGCCGTCGTGAAGTGCCGAGCTGGCCAAAAAAGATGTAGGCATTCGCCCCCGGTCTGATGTGGGGGCGAATGCCAGACCCCGTGCCGGACAACTCGACAACGGACGCCAGGGCAAACGTCATGCAGCCCGCAGTGGCTCGGTGAACTGGCCGGGAACGCTGCTCAATGGCCGTCCGCAAAGCCGTGAAGATCTGCTGTTTCAACTGCGCACGCGTTCGCCCCATGAGTTGTGGCTGGTGATCGTCGATGCCTCGGCCTCAACGCGCCGTCATAACGCACTGAGCGATGCCAAAGGTCTGCTTGCGCAACTATTCGATGACGCCTATCGCCAGCGCGCGCGTTTGGCGTTGTTGACCGCCAGCGGTGCGGCGCCGCAATGGCAGGTGCAGGGTTTGAAGGCGTCCAGCGGTTTACGCATCTGGCTGGATGAATTGGGCGCGGGCGGCGGTACGCCGTTGCTGGCAGCGCTGAATCAGGCGCAGCAATGGCTGACGGTGCGGCGCAAGCGCTTTCCCGCCGAGCAACAGCGGTTGCTGGTAGTGACGGATGGACGTTTGAAGACGTGGTCGGGGTTGCCGGTGCTGGGGTGTCCGGGGCTGTTGATCGATATCGAGCGCGGGCCGATCCGGTTGGGGCGGGCGAAGGATCTGGCGGGGGCGCTGGAGGCGGAGTATCGGCATATCGATGAGCTGATTGAGCTCTGATACCTGTAGGAGCTGCCGAAGGGTTTGGCATGATTAGCCAATTTTGCTTCTTGCTCTATGCTGCACCCAGCCCAATCACAAGGAGTGATCGATGCGCGTGTTGGTCAAGAATGCTCAAGACGATTTCCGCGTCAAAGCCTACGCCGGCACCAATGGCGTGCTGTTGGCGATGGACCTCGCGGAGCCGCGTCGCAAAGGCTTGCTAGGGTTCGCCATCGAAAAGCAGCAAGGCGCCAAGCCGTGGCTGTTCCTCTTCAACAGCCTGACGTTCCCCGGCAAAGCCCACACGTTCCCGCAGTTTCACGCCACGCCGAGCGATAAAGCCCCGCTGCAAAAATTCCGCTGGGCCGATTACGCGGTCAATCCGGGGATGACGATTCACTATCGCGTTCACCTGGCTTATGGCACGCCCGATGCGCCGCAACTGGGCGAGTCGCTTGAGCTGACGATCAGTTCAGACGACGGTCACCCGGCCAACCAAAGCGTGATCTTCAACCGTGCGGTCGCTGCCAGCCAGGCGTTCCAGCGCAAATTTCCCGATCTTGATGCTCAGATCAGCGCCAACAAAAACATGCCCATCGAAGCCTGGCCGGATGCGCCACGGCAATGGCTGGAGAACGGCTTGCTCGGGCGTTTGCTGGGTTTTATCCAACGGGCGGTTGATGGTCAGTGGGCGCTGGACATCGCCATTTATGAGTATCAGTTGCAAGCCATCGTCGAGGCGGTTAACGCGGCATTTGCGCGGGGTGTGCAGATTCGAGTGCTGTATCACGCCCGAGTCGACGACGAAGACACCACAATCAACGAGGCGAGTCTGGCGAAACTGCCGGCGACGAGCAAACGTGGGCGGGTGACGCACAACATCTTCCACAACAAATTCATCGTCCTCAGCCGACTCGACGCAGCGGGGCAGCGCCAACCGCAAGCCGTGTTGTGCGGCAGCACCAATTTCACCGCCAATGGCGTTTATCGGCAGGCGAATGTGGTGCATGTGCTTGATGACGCTCCCGTGAGTTCGAGCTATCTGCGGATTTTCGAAAGGATCTGGGACGATCCCGATGATCTCGGTGCCACCCGTGACTGGATCACCGAACACAACCCGATGGACGCTGCGCAACCGCTGTTTGCCGGGTTCTCGCCACGCACCGGCGGCGGCGATCTACGCGAGTTCGTCGAGATCATCGAAGCGGCGAAGAAGGATGTCCTGTTCGTCACTGCGTTCGTCTTGCCTGACGCGATCCTCAATGCTTTGCTGGGCCAGCCACACGACGACATCCTGCGTTACGGCCTGCAAAACACCACCAGCCGAATCACCGGTTTTCACGCCGACCGCAGCGCCGAATTTGCCGCCACCGCATTGCTCAACACGGGGCTGGAAGGCTGGCTGCGCGAGAACATGAAGGGCCAGAAGGGCAATCTGCTGGTGCATACCAAAGCGGTGGTCATCGACTTCACAACGGACACGCCGACTATTATCAGCGGCAGCCACAACTTCAGTGCCTCGGCCAGCAAAAGCAATGACGAAAACTACCTGATCATTCGCGGCGACACCGACCTGGCGGATCGTTATGGCCTCGAGCTGCTGCGGTTTTACGAACATTACCGGTTTCGTTACTTCGCGAAGAAACTGGCGTTGAAGCAAGTGAATCCGTTGGCGGTGGATGATCGCTGGACCCATGATTATTACGTCGATGGGGATTTGCGGCAGTTGTCGCGATTGCGTTTTGCCGGACGTTGAAGTGTCGCCCTGGCAGGTAATACAGATTTTGAAATGATTTGAGACTGTAGGAAAAGTCACTTCAGCCTGTACGCTTCAAAGCCTTTTTTCATTCAGGATTTACATGAACACCCGCTCGGAGCCTCCCAGTCGTTCCTTCCCCTCGTGCCACGGCGCGGTCTTGACGCACTTGCAGCATCCAGTTTTCCGACACTTGACTATCGTTGATAACGCGGCCCCAGAGCCTTCGCGTTGCGCTTTGCCGTGTCCGGCAGCCTGAATTTACTGAAGAGAGATCGAGACGTTTTATGGAATGGTTAGCGGATCCCACGGCCTGGTTAGGCTTGTTGACATTGATCGTGCTGGAACTGGTGCTGGGTATCGACAACCTGGTGTTCATCGCAATCCTCGCGGACAAACTGCCGCCGCATCAGCGTGATCGCGCGCGCATCATCGGCCTGTCGCTGGCACTGATCATGCGCCTGGGCCTGCTGGCGAGTATTTCCTGGCTGGTCACCCTCACGCAGCCGCTGTTCGAGGTGTTTGACAAGAGCTTCTCCGGCCGTGACCTGATCATGCTGTTCGGTGGTGTGTTCCTGTTGTTCAAGGCCACCATGGAGTTGCACGAACGGCTGGAAGGCCATGTCGGCGAGCGCTCAAGCAACACCGCTTATGCGCTGTTCTGGCCGATCGTCGCGCAGATCGTTGTGCTCGACGCCGTGTTCTCGCTGGACGCAGTGATTACCGCTGTGGGCATGGTCGATGAATTGGCGGTGATGATGATCGCGGTGATCATCTCCATTGGCCTGATGATTGTCGCGAGCAAGCCGCTGACCCGCTTCGTCAACGCGCACCCGACCGTGATCATGCTGTGTCTGGGCTTCCTGATGATGATCGGTTTTGCCCTGACCGCCGAAGGCCTGGGCTTCCACATCCCGAAAGGCTATCTGTACGCGGCCATCGGTTTCTCGATCTTGATCGAGGTGTTCAACCAGATCGCCCGTGCCCGACGCAAACGCTCGATGCAGGGCCTGCGCCCGATGCGCGAACGCACGGCGCACGCGGTGCTGCGCTTGCTTGGCGGACGCAAACTGGCGGTGGAGGAGGTCGGTGAAGAACTTTCCGACCTGTTGGACGACGGTGATGCGCCAAGCGCGGAGCTGTTCGACCGTCGTGAGCGGGTGATGATCAGCGGCGTGCTGCAATTGGCCGAGCGGCCGATCCGCAGCCTGATGACCGTGCGTGCCGACGTCGACACTATCGATCTGGCCGACGATGCCGAGGCGATCCGGACGAAGTTGATGCACTCGTCCTACTCGCGTCTGCCGCTGATTCGCGATGGTGTTGTGGATGAACCCTTAGGCTTCGTGCACAAGAAGGAATTGCTCAAGGAGTACTTGGCCGGCGCTGAGCCGAATCTGGAGCACTTGGCGCGCAAGACCATCAATCTGCTCGACAGCTACTCGATCCTCAACGCGCTGGAACAGATGCGCGCGGCGTCGACCCACATTGCCTTTGTAGTCAATGAATTCGGTGACTTTGTCGGCGTGTTGACCATGACCGACATTCTCGAATCGATTGCCGGCGAGTTGCCCGATGCCAGCGAAATCGAAGGCCCGGACGTAGTCGAGGAGCAGGGCGGCTTCATGGTCAGTGGCGCATTGAACCTGGCGCGTGTTCGCCAGCGTACCGGTTTTGGCGCCGAGCCAACCGAGGATTACCAGACCATGGCCGGATTGGTGATGAGCTTGCTGGATCGGCTGCCGATGATGGGTGATCGTCTGGAATATGCGGGCTGGCAGATGACCGTCAAGGCTGTGGAAGAGCGGCGGGTGACGCGGGTGTTGTTGGTGCGTGAGGCCGCGTAAACACGAATCTCCCTTGTAGGAGCTGCGGCACGCTGCGATCTTTTGATCTTAAAAAACAAAATCAAAAGATCGCAGCGTGCCGCAGCTCCTACAGGGATATCGCGTGGTGTCGAAGTGACTGCGCACGCGGGATGCTGCAATAGCTTCTCAAGGTGCGTCGAAGCCAACTCAAATCATGCCGCTGCTTACGCAGCACCATTGGTGCCTTGGTTTTGCCAATGTGCCGGGCGAAGTCAGCCGCCAACGTTTCTTCAGTGCCAATCCCCTTGAGTTTTTTCACCAGCCTGCCGTCCTGGTAGAACAGCACCGTCGGCGTGCCAGTCACCTGTGGATGGCGCGGCGATTCGCTGGTGTTAAGCATGTAGATATTGGCGCGATGCCGGTACGGCTCGGCAATCTGACGAAAAATCGGCCCGGCCCATTCGCAAGCAGGGCAGTGTTCGTTGGCGAAATACAGGATTACCGGCCGCCAGGTCTTCAGGGCTTTGCGGTAGGTGTCGGGCAGGTCTGGAAGCTGTGTTGCAGGGCGCATATCAACCTCGTTGCACTGGTGATGTCGGCTGGGTTGACGGTAATACTCCGCAAGGCGTTGATCTACTGTCAGAGTTGACAGGTGACAGCGCAAACCCGGTGTGCACTTTCAATAATGTTGCACCGAGATGTGGCCCCGCTACCCGCAATGTGTGGCCTGCGGTAGCGCACGGTGGAGGCACCTCGCTAGACACTGTCTTGTGCGACTTTTGTATCCCTTTGATTCCCCGAACATTTCAATCGGTTGCAGATTCCTCGCGTTTCCTGTGGCACACTTTCTGCTGTCTATTCCGTAGTAACAAACCTAGTTCCGGTATAGCGGAATAAACAACATCCTGGAGTGCTTGCCATGCATCGCCGACCTTCTTTGTTCAAAGCGTGTGTTTTTGTTCTTGCGGCTTCGTCCGCTGCCATGGGTATGGCCCAGGCAGCCGACAGCAAGCTCGACAGTGTTCTGGCCCGTGGGAAACTGATTGTGGGTACTGGCAGCACCAATGCGCCGTGGCACTTCCAAGGCGCGGATGGCAAGTTGCAGGGGTTTGATATCGACATCGCCAGGATGGTGGCCAAAGGTCTGTTCAACGATCCGAGCAAAGTCGAGTTCGTCGTTCAGTCGTCCGATGCACGGATTCCCAATCTGCTCACCGACAAGGTCGACATGAGCTGCCAGTTCATCACTGTGACCGCCAGCCGCGCCCAACAAGTCGCGTTCACCCTGCCGTATTACCGCGAAGGCGTCGGCCTGTTGCTGCCGAACAACAGCAAGTACAAGGAAATCGAAGACCTGCAGGCTGCCGGCGACAGCGTCATTGTGGCCGTGCTGCAAAACGTCTATGCCGAGGAACTGGTGCACCAGGCACTGCCCAAGGCCAAGGTCGATCAGTACGACAGCGTCGATCTGATGTATCAGGCGGTGAACTCCGGTCGCGCCGATGCCGCCGCCACCGATCAGTCCTCGGTCAAATACCTGATGGTGCAGAACCCTGGCCGCTACCGCAGCCCGGCCTACGCCTGGAGCCCACAGACCTACGCCTGCGCGGTTAAACGCGGCGATCAGGACTGGTTGAACTTCGTCAACACCGCGCTGCATGAAGCCATGACCGGCGTTGAATTCCCGACTTACGCGGCGTCGTTCAAGCAGTGGTTTGGTGTGGATCTACCGTCCCCAGCCATCGGTTTCCCTGTCGAATTCAAATGATCCCGTGAGAGTGGGGCGCCGATAACGCGCCCCGCTCAAGGTACTGCTGACCATGAACTATCAGTTGAATTTTGCCGCCGTGTGGCGCGATTTCGACACCTTGCTGGCGGGGCTCGGTCTGGGCCTCGAACTGGCGCTGGTGTCGATCGCCATCGGCTGCGTGATCGGCCTGCTGATGGCGTTTGCCTTGCTGTCAAAGCATCGCGCCTTGCGGGTGTTGGCTTCGGTGTACGTCACGGTGGTCCGTAACACGCCGATTCTGGTGTTGATTCTGTTGATCTATTTTGCCTTGCCGAGCCTGGGCATCCGCCTGGACAAGATCCCGTCGTTCATCATCACCCTGTCGCTGTATGCCGGGGCGTACCTGACCGAAGTGTTCCGAGGTGGTTTGCTCAGCATCCCGAAAGGTCTGCGCGAAGCCGGGCTGGCGATTGGCCTGGGCGAGTGGCAAGTGAAAGCCTACGTCACCGTGCCGGTGATGCTGCGCAACGTACTGCCGGCGCTGTCGAACAACTTCATTTCGCTGTTCAAGGACACCTCGCTGGCCGCCGCAATTGCGGTGCCGGAGCTGACGGCGGTCGCGCGCGAGGGCAGCGTCG
>NZ_JBIUWI010000001.1:22105-138715 GCF_044743385.1 Pseudomonas sp. NPDC087639
ACCGGGTGATCGAAACCTGGCTGGTGACCACGGCGCTGTATGTCGCAGCCTGTTACCTCATTGCCATGCTGCTGCGGTATCTCGAGCAGCGTCTGGCGATCCGCCGATAGGAGGCTGCGATGTACGAATCCCCCAGTTGGTTGCATGAATTGTGGGTGGCGCGCGAGCCACTCTGGCAAGGCTTCCTGACCAGTGTGCAGGCTTCGGCGCTGGCGATTCTGTTCGGCACGATTCTCGGTGTGTTTGCCGGTCTGGTGCTGACCTACGGCAAGTTCTGGATGCGCGCACCGTTCCGCTTTTACGTCGACATTATTCGCGGCACCCCGGTGTTTGTGCTGGTCCTGGCCTGCTTCTACATGGCGCCGGCGCTCGGCTGGCAGATCAGCGCGTTTCAGGCCGGCGCGTTGGGGCTGACGCTGTTCTGTGGCTCTCACGTCGCCGAGATCGTGCGTGGTGCGTTGCAGGCGTTGCCCCGTGGGCAGATGGAAGCCAGCAAGGCCATCGGCCTGACGTTTTACCAATCCCTCGGCTATGTGCTGTTGCCCCAGGCACTGCGGCAGATCCTGCCGACCTGGGTCAACTCGTCCACCGAAATCGTCAAGGCATCGACCTTGCTTTCGGTGATCGGCGTCGCCGAATTGCTGCTCAGCACTCAACAGATCATCGCCCGGAACTTCATGACCCTGGAGTTCTATCTGTTCGCCGGTTTTCTGTTCTTCGTCATCAACTTCGGCATCGAATTACTCGGCCGGCACATTGAAAAGCGGGTGGCCTTGCCATGACTGAAGCTCAAGTTTCCAACGTTCAAAACGGCCAGCCACTGCTGGACATCCGTGGCCTGCACAAACAGTACGGCACGGTGGAGGTGCTTAAAGGCGTCGACCTGAGCATGCAACGCGGCAACGTCGTCACGCTGATCGGCTCCAGCGGTTCCGGCAAGACCACGCTGCTGCGCTGCGTGAACATGCTCGAAGAGTTCCAGGGCGGGCAGATCCTGCTTGAGGGCGAATCGATCGGCTATGACGAGGTCAACGGCAAACGCGTGCGCCATGGTGAAAAAGTCATCGCTCGCCATCGCGCCATGACCGGCATGGCGTTCCAGCAGTTCAATCTGTTCCCGCATCTGAGCGCATTGCAGAACGTCACCCTGGGACTGCTCAAGGTGAAAAAGATGCACAAGGATGAAGCCGTGGTGCTGGCCGAGAAATGGCTGGAGCGGGTCGGCCTGCTGGAACGGCGCAATCACTTTCCCGGTCAGTTGTCCGGCGGTCAGCAACAGCGCGTGGCCATCGCCCGGGCGATTGCGATGAACCCGAGCCTGATGCTGTTCGACGAAGTCACTTCAGCCCTCGACCCGGAGTTGGTCGGCGAAGTGCTCAACGTGATCAAGGGCCTGGCCGAAGACGGCATGACCATGTTGCTGGTGACCCACGAGATGCGTTTCGCCTTCGAGGTCTCGGACAAAATCGTTTTCATGAACCAAGGGCGGATCGAAGAGCAGGGGCCTCCCAAGGAGCTGTTCGAACGCCCGCAATCACCGCGTCTGGCTGAGTTTCTGAAAAGCACGCGGTTCTGAATTTTCACTTTTGTAATCAGGAGAAACACCCATGAGCATTACGCGTTACGGTACCGGCAGCACCGCCGCTGGTGGTCAGCCTCGTCCATTCGCCCGCGCCGTTGAAGCGGATGGCTGGCTGCACGTGTCCGGCCAAGTGCCGGCAGTGGATGGAGAGATTATTGTTGGCGGCATCGTCGAGCAGACGCACCAGACCATGAAGAACCTGATCGCGATTCTCGAAGAGGCCGGTTACGGCCTGGAAGATGTGGTGCGCGCGGGCGTGTGGCTGGACGATCCGCGGGATTTCAGCAGTTTCAACAAAGTCTTCGGCGAGTACTTCAAACCGGAACACGCTCCGGCGCGGGCGTGTGTGCAAGCGAGCATGATGGTGGATTGCAAGGTCGAGATTGATTGCATTGCTTACAAGAAGAAGGCCTGAAATCTGTGCTGACTTCTTCGCGAGCAGGCTCGCTCCCACATTTGAAATGCAATCCCCTGTGGGAGCGAGCCTGCTCGCGAAAGCGGCCTACCAAGCGATGCAATACTCTCGGTAAACTCCCGGCGACTTTGAATGGGAACCACTGAAATGACCGAAGACACCATCAAACGCAGGGCCCGAGGTCTGGACCGGGCGTTCGATATCCTCGATTTCCTCAAGGAAGTCGGCCAGCCGCTGCGTCCGAATGACATCGCCAACGGCATCGGCAGCCCGAAATCCACGGTCTATGAGCTGGTCGCCTCGTTGCTGGAGCGGCGAATCCTGGAACCGGTGGGCAAGGACGGTCACGTCTATCTCGGCCGGCAGCTGTACTTCCTCGGTCAGGCGCATTTGCGCCATTTTGACCTCAGCCGCGAAGCCGATCACGCCTTGCAGGAGATCGTCAGCCAGACTCGCGAAACCGCGCAGATGTGCCTGCTCAACGGGCGCAAATACACCGTGGCGCTGATGAAGGAGGGCGAGCGGCACTTCCGCATTTCCTCTGATATCGGCGAGAACGCGCCGATCCCATGGACCGCGTCCGGGCGCTTGCTGCTCGCGCACCTGAGCGATCAGCAAATCATCGACCTCATCGACGAAGACGACTACATCCTGCCCGACGGTGAACGCCTGCCTCTGGAGCGGTTTTTGGCAGAAATCCGTCAGGCCGGCATCGATGGATTTTTCTCCTTCGACAGTGTTGCCGACACCTTCACCCATTGCTTCGCGGCACCGGTCAAAGACCCTTCCGGCGTTGCAATCTGCACCCTGTGCATCGTCGCCCCACGGGCCGACGCGAAGAACAATTACAACGACTATCGCCGGGTTCTGATCGAGAGTGCCAACAGCCTCGCCCGGCGAATCAACGAATAACCGCGGCTGTCTGCGCCGCGAATGAATGCGAGGAGTTTGACCATGACGACTGCCATCAATACTGCTGTGGAAAAGGGCGATGCCGCCATCGGCGCGCACCTGGTACGAGACGTCAGCCTGCCGGCGCTGGTGCTGCACCGCGAGGCGCTGGAGCACAACATTCGCTGGATGCAGAAGTTCGTCAGCGACAGCGGCGCCGAACTCGCGCCCCACGGCAAGACCAGCATGACCCCGGCACTGTTCAAGCGTCAGCTCGACGCTGGGGCCTGGGGCATCACCCTCGCCAGCGCTACCCAGACCCGCGCGGCATATGCCCACGGCGTGCGTCGCGTGCTGATGGCCAACCAATTGGTCGGCACGCCGAACATGGCGCTGATTGCCGATCTGCTGGCCGATCCGTCGTTCGATTTCCATTGCATGGTCGATCATCCGGACAACGTTGCCGACCTCGGCGCTTACTTTGCTTCGCGCGGCGTGAAGCTCAACGTGATGATCGAATACGGCGTGGTCGGTGGTCGTTGCGGGTGCCGCAGCGAGCAGGAAGTCATTGAGCTGGCCAAAGCGATTAACGCGCAACCTTCGTTGGCGCTTACCGGTATCGAAGGTTACGAAGGCGTGATTCACGGTGATCACGCGGTCAGCGGCATTCGCGCGTTCGCCGCGTCGCTGGTGCGTCTGGCGGTGCAATTGCAGAACAGCGGCGCGTTTGCCATTCCCAAGCCGATCATCACCGCTTCGGGATCGGCGTGGTATGACCTGATCGCCGAATCGTTCGAAGTGCAGAACGCTGGCGGCCGCTTCCTCAGCGTGTTGCGTCCGGGCAGCTACGTGGCACACGACCATGGCATCTACAAAGAAGCGCAGTGCTGCGTGCTCGATCGTCGTAGCGATTTGCATGAAGGCCTGCGGCCGGCGCTGGAAGTCTGGGCGCACGTACAGTCGATGCCGGAACCGGGGTTTGCGGTGATTGCCCTGGGCAAGCGTGATGTGGCGTTCGATGCCGGGCTGCCGGTGCCGCTGCTGCGTTACAAGGCAGGCGTGTTGCCGGCGGAGGGCGATGATGTCGGTGCATGCAAGGTGACAGCGGTGATGGATCAGCACGCGTTCATGACCGTGGCGCCGGGCGTTGAACTGCGCGTCGGCGACATCGTTTCCTTTGGTACTTCGCACCCGTGCCTGACCTTTGATAAGTGGCGCGTGGGGTTGCTGGTGGATGAGCAGTTGTCGGTGATCGAGAGCATGGAAACCTGTTTCTAAGACTCGAAACCGAGTAGCGACCATCGCTGGCTTGCCAGCGATGAGGCCAGACCAGACACCCGCGAATCAGCAGAGACACCACACAATGACCACCCTCAGCCCCTTGGGCCCCAACGCCCCGCGCATCGCCCTGATAGGCGAATGCATGATCGAACTCCAGCAACGCGCCGATGGCAGCCTGCAGCAGAGCTTTGGCGGCGACACGCTCAACACTGCCGTCTACCTGTCTCGCGCCTTGGGCGACAAGGCTCAGGTCGATTACGTCACGGCGCTGGGCGATGACAGTTTCAGCGACGCCATGTGCCAGATCTGGACCAGCGAAGGCATTGGCCTTGACCTGGTGCAGCGCCTGCCCGGTCGCTTGCCGGGCTTGTATTGCATCCAGACTGACGCCAACGGCGAACGGCGCTTTCTCTACTGGCGCAACGAAGCGGCTGTGCGCGATTGCTTCACCACCCCGGCCGCCGAGCCGATTCTGGCCGCGTTGCCGGATTACGACGTGCTGTACTTCAGCGGCATCACCCTGGCCGTGCTCGGTGCGCAGGGCCGCGAAAGATTGATTCAGGTGTTGATCGAAGCGCGTCAGCGGGATGCACGGATTGTCTTCGACAATAACTACCGACCACGTTTGTGGGCGTCACTGGCAGACGCGCGGGCGGCCTATCGCAGCGTGTTGCCGCACATCGATCTGGCGTTGCTGACGGTGGATGACGAGCAGGCGCTGTTTGGTTTTGCCGATTGCGATGCGGTGTTCGACGCTTACGCGCAGATCGGCACGCCGGAAGTGGTGCTCAAGCGCGGCGCCGAGGCATGCCTGATTCGCTGTGACGGTGAAGCGTTTGAAGTGCCGGCGCAGAAGGTCGAGAAGGTCGTGGACACCACGGCGGCGGGGGATTCTTTCAGTGCGGCGTATCTGGCCAGTCGTCTGACTGGCGGCAGCCCGGCTGAGGCGGCCGACGCGGGGCATAGGTTGGCAAGCCGGGTGATTCAAGTGCCGGGAGCACTGATCCCCAACGATTGAAATACAACCCCTGTAGGAGCAGCCGAAGGCTGCGATCTCTTGATCTCGATTGTAAAAAACAGGATCAAAAGATCGCAGCCTTCGGCAGCTCCTACCGGTGGGGTGAGTAGTGGTCAATCGCGATAGAAAACCTGCACCAGGTGATAACCGAACTTGCTCTTGATCGGTCCATGCACCGTACGCAGCGGCTTCTTGAAAATCACCGCATCAATCGCCCCCACCATCTGCCCCGGTCGCACTTCACCCAGATCACCGCCGCGTTTGCCGGACGGGCAGGTGGAAAATTTCTTGGCCAACACATCAAACGCTTCGCCCTTGGCGATGCGTTGTTTGAGCTGTTCGGCCTCTTCGGCGGTTTTCACCAGAATGTGGCGGGCTTGGGCTTTCATCTTGCGATACCTGATAACGGGGTGAAGGCGGGGCGCGGATTATGCCTCAACTCAAGAGGTTTGGCTGATCATCGCGCGGATCTTGCTGGCCAATAGCTCGATGGAAAACGGTTTCGCCACCATGTCCATGCCGTCCTCGAGAAAGCCCTGGCGTTCGGCGGCTTTCTGCGCATAACCGGTCATGAACAATACTTTGAGGCCCGGGCGATGCTGACGGGCGATTTCAGCGAGTTGGCGACCATTCATGCCCGGCAGGCCGACGTCGGTAACCAGCAGGTCCACCCGTAGATCGGATTCGAGCAACGGCAGGGCCACCCGGGCGTCCTCGGCTTCGTGCGCTTGATAGCCCAACTCCTTGAGCAGATCGAGCACCAGCATGCGCACCGCCGGGTCGTCTTCGACCACCACCACGGATTCACCGGTGGCCGTGGCCGGTTGCGGCTCGGTGGGCTCGACTGGCAGACGTTCCGCTTCCAGGCCAACCATTCTTGGCAAGTACAGACGCACGCAGGTGCCTTGGCCGGGCAAGCTGTCGAGGCTGACATGCCCACCCGATTGCTGGGCAAAACCGTAAATCATCGACAGACCGAGCCCGGTGCCCTGGCCGATCGGTTTGGTGGTGAAGAAGGGATCGAACGCCTTGGCCCTCACCGATGGCGTCATTCCCGTGCCGTTATCGCTGACCGCCAGCATCAGGTAATCGCCGGCCTTGACCGGTTCGAGGGTGGTGATGTCGCTGCCGTCGAGGAAGACGTTTGCCGTTTCGATCAGCAAGTCACCGCCCTCAGGCATGGCATCGCGGGCGTTGATCACCAGATTCAACAGGGCATTTTCCAATTGGCTGATGTCAGTGCTCACCGGCCACAAGTCATCGGCCAACTTTAACTTGAGGTCGATTGGATCGCCCTTGGTACGGCGGATCAGGTCTTCCAGCGAGTGAATGAGTTCGTTGACGTTCAGTTGCTTGCGATCCAGCGATTGCCGCCTCGAGAACGCCAGCAACCGGTGAGTCAAGGCGGCCGCACGGTTCGCCGAGGCGACGGCGGCTTCGGTAAAGCGGCCGATCTCGCTGGCGCGACCGTTGGCGATGTAGCGCTGCATCAGGTCGAGGCTGCCGATGATCCCGGTGAGCATGTTGTTGAAGTCGTGGGCAATGCCGCCGGTAAGCTGTCCGACCGCCTCCATCTTCTGCGCATGGCGCAACGCATCTTCAGCGCGCTCGCGTTCGAACATCTCGTTCTGCAAACGCTGATTGGCCTGGGCCAATTGCTCGGTGCGGGCGCTGACACGCTCTTCAAGGGTTTCATTGAGGTTGCGCAGGGCTTCTTCGGTTTTCTTGCGCTCGGATTCGTCGATCACAAAGATGTAGAAACCGTTGACCGAACCGTCCGCACCGTGGCGCGGCAGGTAATTCATCAGGGCATGGCGGCTGCTGCCGTCGCGGTGGGGCGTGTACAGGCTGAACGAACAGGATCGACCGGCGAGTGCTTCGGCGATATACGGCGCGCGCAGGAAATACGCTTCCTCTCCGATCACTTCTCGAATGGTTCGGCCGCACAGCTCTTGGGGTGTGAGGCCGTACCAGTCCAGATAAGCCGCATTATTGAGGCGAAAGCGTTCTTCGTGGTCGACATAACTGATCAGGATCGGCATGGCGTTGATGATCAGCTGCAGTTCTGTCTGACTCTGGCGCAACGCTTGTTCGGTGTGTTTGCGCTCGGTCAAGTCCAGCGCCGCACCGAGAAAACGCACCGGCCGGCCATGGTGATCCTTGTAGCAGCGGCCGCGGGCAAACACCCAGCGCTGCTCACCGCCGGGCAGCAACAAGCGGTATTCCTCGGCATATTCGGTGCCGTGGGTGATGCAATGTTTGATGCTGCGAGCCACCAGCGCACGGTCTTCAGGATGGACACCGTGCAGGTAATCACTGATGGGCAATTGCGCGGCGCGAGACGGATCAATGCCGTGCAATTGGGCGAAGTGGGCGTCGGCAATGAAGCGGTCTTCGCCGATATCCCAGTCCCAGGTACCGACCGCATCTGTCGCGGCGAGGGCCAGTTGCAAGCGCTCTTCTGTTTCGCGCTGAGCCTTGAGGCTGTCGTCGGAGCGCTGCTGCAACTCCAGGGCGATACGTCGGCGCTCATTGGTTTCGATCGCCGTAACCAGAATACCGGCGACCTGCGCGTTTTCATCGCGGATCGGGCTGTAGGTCAGATCCAGCCAGAAGTCGGTGTCTTTACCGTCGCGCTGCAGGGTGAAGCGTCGTTCACTGTAGGTGCGTACCTGGCCTTGCAGGACGGCGCTGTAAATCGGGTCAGTGAAGTCTCGAAGTTCCGGCCATATAAGGTGCGCAGGCTGTCCGAAAGCGTGGGGATGTTTGTTGCCGGCGAGCAGGGCGAAGCCGTTGTTATAAATTTGCGTGAGTTGCGGCCCCCACAACAACAGCATCGGCATCGGCGAATGAATCACGATATCCACCGCGGTACGCAGGCTCTGCGGCCAGGTTCCTGCCGCGCCCAGTGGACTGCGGCTCCAGTCGGTGCGGGCGATCAGTGCCTGCGCGTCGTCGTTGGTCGGTGCAGCGTTCATCACATCAATCCTGAGCGTCGGTCGGTGAGACGGCGTCTATCATTGTTGCAGGCTTTAGACGCTGTATGGCTCGTCGCGTCACGACGGCGGCCAATTCTGCTCATTGAATGCTTCGCGGGTGCTTTTTGCCATGGAAATCGATGCACTGTTATCTCGTTTGTCCAACTTACAGGGTTCTGACCTGTTCCTGTCTACCGCCGCGCCGCCCAGTGTAAGAGTAGACGGTGTACTGACGGCATTAAGCGACGAACCCTTCAAATCCGGTGAAATTGCCGCCATGGCGACCTCACTGATGGACGCCGAGCAGCGCCGAGAGTTCGACCGGGATCTGGAAATGAATCTGGCGATCTCCCGAGCCGGCATTGGCCGCTTTCGGGTCAATATCTTCAAGCAACGCAACGATGTGTCGATCGTCATTCGCAATGTAAAACTCGACATTCCGCGTTTCGAAGACTTGAAACTGCCGCCGGTACTCCTCGAAACGGTGATGCTCAAACAAGGCTTGATCCTGTTTGTCGGCGCCACCGACTCGGGCAAGTCGACCTCGCTGGCAGCCTTGATTGATCACCGCAACCGCCACAGCACCGGGCACATCATCACCATCGAAGACCCGATCGAGTACATCCATCGGCACAGGCTGTCGATCATCAATCAGCGTGAAGTCGGCGTCGACACCCGCAGCTTTCATGCAGCGCTGAAAAACACCCTGCGCCAGGCGCCGGACGTCGTGCTGATCGGAGAAATCCGTGACCGCGAAACCATGGAACACGCCTTGGCATTTGCCGAAACCGGGCATCTGGTGCTTTCCACGTTGCACGCCAACAACGCCAATCAGGCGCTGGATCGGATTATCAACATGTTTGCCGAAGAGCGACGCCCGCAGCTGTTGCATGCGTTGGGTAACCACCTTAAAGCGTTTGTATCGCAACGACTGGTACGCACCCTGGACGGGCAGCGCAGAG
Source organism: Pseudomonas sp. NPDC087639 (assembly GCF_044743385.1). Taxonomy (NCBI): domain Bacteria; kingdom Pseudomonadati; phylum Pseudomonadota; class Gammaproteobacteria; order Pseudomonadales; family Pseudomonadaceae; genus Pseudomonas; species Pseudomonas sp. NPDC087639. Next base: position 31,233 of record NZ_JBIUWI010000001.1, read on the forward strand.
CGGCGGTCGAGGTGATGCTGGGTACGCCGACGGTCGCGGATCTGATTCGCCGTAACGAGTTGGGGGAACTGAAGGCGATCATGGAGAAGTCTGCCGAGCTTGGGATGCAGACCTTTGATGCGGCGCTGTTTGCGTTGGTCGTGGAAGGTGTCATCAGCGAGGAGGAGGCGCTCAACCATGCGGACTCAGTGAACAACCTGCGTCTGCGCCTGAAACTGCATGATGATAGGGTGCCCGGGCCGCCGCCAGCCGCTTCGGGGGAGTGGGGGTTGGTGGATTAGACCGCCTCAAAAGATCACAGCCTGCGCCGGGCGAGTCTCCCCGGCCGCAGGCTGTGATCTTTACGATCAACTGCGCAACTCGTTTCTATTGCGAAATTGCTCCAGTGCCTCCGGGTTGGCCAGCGCATCGGTGTTTCTCACCGGCTCTCCGTGCACCACGTTGCGCACCGCCAGCTCCACGACCTTGCCGCTGATGGTGCGTGGAATGTCGGTGACCTCGACGATCTTTGCCGGCACATGCCTGGGCGTGGTGTTGGCGCGGATGACCTGACGAATCTGCTGTTGCAGCGTTTCATCAAGTGTCACGCTGTCCTTGAGCCGCACGAACAACACGACCCGCACATCGTCTTGCCACTGTTGCCCGATGGCCACGCTGTCGAGTACTTCCGGGATTTTCTCGACCTGGCGATAGATCTCCGCCGTACCGATGCGCACGCCGCCGGGATTGAGCACGGCGTCGGAGCGACCGTGGATCATCATCGCGCCATGGGGCAACTGTTCGGCGTAATCGCCCTGCGCCCAGACACCGGGGAACAGGCTGAAATAGGATTTGCGCAACTTTTCCCCATCGGCATCGTTCCACAACCCGATTGGCATCGCCGGAAAATGCCGCGTGCAGACCAGTTCACCCTTTTCGCCGATCACGGGCTGCCCGGCGTCATTCCACACTTCAACCGCCATGCCCAGGCTCTTGCCCATGATTTCACCGCGCCGCACTGGCGACATCGGGTTGCCATTGACGAAGCAGGAAACGATGTCGGTACCGCCGGACATCGAAGCCAGGCACACGTCGGGTTTGAAGTCGCGGTAAACAAAGTCATAACTCTGCGGCGACAACGCCGAACCGGTGCAAAGCAGGGTTCTCAGGCTGCTGAGGTCATGGCTCTCGCGCGGTCTGAGCCCGTTGCTTTCCAGCGTCGCGAGGTATTTGGGGCTGGTGCCGAAGACGCTGACGCGTTCGTCGTCGAGCAGATCCAGCAAACGCTCCGGGCCCGGGTGAAACGGCGAACCGTCGTACAGCACCACGGCGCTGCCGACCGCGAGTGCCGACACCAGCCAGTTCCACATCATCCAGCCGCAGGTGGTGTAGTAAAACAAGCGATCGCCTGGGCCGAGGTCGACGTGCAGGCCATGTTCCTTGACGTGTTGCAGCAGTACGCCGCCGGTGCTGTGCACGATGCATTTCGGCACGCCCGTGGTGCCACTGGAATACAGCACGTACAGCGGATGAGCGAAAGGCACCGGGACGAAGCGCGGCTCATCGCCGGGCTGATAAAAGTCGTCCCACAGGGTGACATTGGCTTGCGTGCGATAGTCTTCGATGCGCGCTTGCGCACGTGCATAGGGAACGATGATCAACTGTTGCAGCGATGGCAGTTGCGCAAGGATTTCATTGAGCTTCGTCGTCTGGTCTATCTCTTTGCCGGCATAGCGGTAACCGGCGCAGGTGATCAGGACTTTCGGTTCGATCTGGCCAAAACGATCAATCACGCCGTGGGTGCCGAAATCCGGCGAAGAGCACGACCAGATTGCCCCAAGGCTGGTGGTTGCGAGCATCGCCACCAGCGTCTGCCAGGTGTTGGGCATACACGCCGCCACCCGGTCGCCGAGACCCACGCCCACGGCTTGCAGACTTGCCTGGAAACCGGCGACCTGGCGAGCCAGTTCGGCCCAGCTCAATTGCTCGCGCTGACCGTTCTCGGCCAGGCTTACCACCGCCACGGCGTCATCACGGCGCCGCAATAAATGTTCGGCAAAGTTCAGGGAGGCGCCGGGAAACCATTCGGCGCTGGGCATGTATTCACCTTCGCGTAACACGGCGTCTGGCTGGGTATGGAAGCGAATGTCGAAGAAGTCGACGATGGCTTGCCAGAACGCTTCACGCTCTTCGATGCTCCATTGGTGCAGGGCAGGGTAGCCTTCCAGATTGAGCGAATGGCGCTGATTGACGAAGCGTCGGAAGGTATCCATGCGCGACTTGGCGATGCGGTTGGCGTCGGGCTGCCAGAGGATGTCGGACATTTGTTTGCCTCTTGTTTTCCTGAAGGTGTCGCGGCTTATTGCGCCAACCACCCACCGTCAATATTCCACGCCGCACCACGCACCTGGCTGCCTGCTTCGCTGCACAGAAACAACACCAGTTCCCCCAGATGCTGCGGCGTAACGAACTCCAGCGATGGCTGTTTCTCGGCCAGCAAATCATGCTGCGCCTGCTGCGGATCGACGCCCTTGGCGGCGCGATCATCGATCTGCTTCTGCACCAGCGGCGTCAGTACCCAGCCCGGGCAAATCGCATTGCAGGTGACGTTGCTGGTCGCGGTTTCCAGACCGACCACTTTGGTCAGGCCGATCACCCCGTGTTTGGCAGCAACGTAAGCCGCTTTGCCTGTGGAACCGACCTGGCCGTGTACAGAGGCGATATTGATGATCCGCCCCCAGCCTTTGGAGCGCATGCCCGGCAGACTCAGGCGGGTGCTGTGAAACACCGAAGAGAGGTTGATGGCGATGATCGAGTCCCAGCGTTCAATCGGAAACTCTTCCACGGCGGCGACATGCTGGATGCCCGCGTTGTTGATAAGAATGTCCACGCCACCGAACTCGCGCTCGGCGTAGGCGATCATCTCGGCGATCTGTGCCGGGTCGCTGACATCCGCCGGATGATGGCCGACCTTGCCGCCGAACTGCGCCACCTCGCTAATCACTTTGGACGCATCGCCAAAGCCATTGAGAACAACATTGGCTCCAGCCTTGGCCAGCACGAGCGCAATGCCCAGGCCAATGCCGCTGGTGGAGCCGGTAACCAGTGCGGTCTTGCCAGTAAGAGTCGTCATGAATGCCTCACACAATGCCAGTGGCGTAGAAAGTGCCGATCACCACGAAAACCGCCAGAGTTTTGATCAGCGTAATACAGAAAATGTCTTTATAGGCTTCACGATGGGTCAGGCCGGTGACCGCCAACAGCGTGATGACCGCGCCGTTGTGCGGCAGGGTGTCCATGCCGCCGCTGGCCATCGCAGCCACGCGGTGCAACACCTCCAGCGGAATGTTCGCCGCATTGGCGGCGCTGATGAACTGCTCGGACATTGCCGCCAGCGCAATGCTCATGCCCCCCGAAGCCGAGCCTGTAATACCCGCGAGCAAGGTCACGGTGATCGCTTCGTTGACCAGTGGATTGGGGATTTGCTTGAGCCAGTCGGCCAGCACCAGAAAGCCCGGCAGCGAGGCGATCACTGCGCCGAAACCATATTCGGAAGCGGTGTTCATCGCTGCGAGTAACGCGCCACTGACCGCACTTTTGCTGCCCTCGGCCAGTTTGCTGCGAATCGCCTGAAAGCCGAACGCCAATACCATCAGAATCCCGACCAGCAATGCGGCTTGAACGGCCCAGATCGCCGTCAGTTTGGCGATTTCAGTGGTCACCGGTGTGGCCATGCCTGGCAGCGCCAAGCTGTGGGTCTTGCCGTACCACTGCGGAATCCAGTGGGTGAACAGCAGGTTCATGATGCCCACCGCCAACAACGGCGACAGCGCAAGCCAAGGGTTCGGCAGCGTCAGGTCTTCGGCGGTTTCCGGCTCGTTGCGCAGTTCGGTGCCATAGCCTTCACCGGCGCGTTGAGCCTTGTTGCGTTGACGTTGCAGAAACAGCATGCCGGCGCAGAACACGAAAATCGTGCCGATCACACCCAGCCACGGCGCCGCCCACGCGGTGGTATTGAAGAACGTGCTGGGGATGATGTTCTGGATTTGTGGTGTCCCGGGCAGGGCGTCCATGGTGAACGAAAACGCGCCGAGGGCGATGGTGGCCGGGATCAGACGTTTGGGGATGTTGCTCTGGCGAAACATCTCCGCCGCAAACGGGTAAACCGCGAACACCACCACGAACAGCGAAACGCCACCGTAGGTGAGGAGGGCGCAGACCAGCACGATCACTAGCATGGCCTGCTTTGTGCCTAACAGACGAATGGCCGCTGCAACGATCGAACGCGAGAAACCCGACAGTTCGATCAACTTGCCGAACACGGCACCGAGCAGAAACACGGGGAAATACAGCTTGATGAAACCGACCATTTTCTCCATGAACACCCCTGTGAAAGCTGGGGCAACGGCGGACGGGTCGGTCAGCAGGACAGCGCCGAGCGCGGCGATGGGTGCGAAGAGGATAACGCTGTAGCCACGATACGCAGCGACCATCAACAGCGCCAGGGCTGCCAAGGCAATGATCACACTCATGGTGTGTCTCTCCAGAATTGTTATTTTTGTGGTTGAAACGGGTGTAGGAAGGGGCAAAGCGAGATGTGTGCCAAGTTGTTAACATGTTGAAATTTAAGGAAATTATTCTCTGTTTTAAATGTGTGGATAGAGTTTTGTCTCAATCGGGAGATTTCGTCGGCCAAAAAAGATCGCAGCCTCCGGCAACTCCTACAATTTGAAGCCAATCCACCCTGTAGGAGCTGCCGTAGGCTGCGATCTTTTGATCTTCAAGGTCTTATCCAGAAACAGAGATAAGTATCTCTTTATCGAGACTAGACGATCCCCAGCACCACCATTTTCTTGTACAGCGTCGACCGTCCAAGCCCCAATCTAGCCGCTGCCTCCGGCACCTTACCCCCGCATTGCGCAAGGGCAGACTGAATCAACTGCCGATCAAACCGCTCCCGCGCCTCAGCGAATGTCTCCTCGGCCAACGACTCAATCATCGGTGCCGAAGCACGCTCCACCGGCGTAAACGTACCGATGGCCGCGCGAATGTCGTTCTCGGTGAGCATCAGGTCATCACTCAGCAGCGCTGCTCGTTCCAGCACATTGCGCAGCTCTCGAATATTGCCCGGCCAGGCATGCTGTCCAAGCAACGTCAACGCTTCACGGTTCAGCTCATGTTGACTGCGAAGCTCTTCCAGAATGGCTTCGCTGAGTGCCGGCAGATCGTCGAGCCTTTCACGCAGCGGCGGTACATTGATCGGCAACACGTTGAGCCGGTAATAAAGGTCCGCGCGGAATTCGCCGCGTTTGATCGCCGCTTGCAGATCCGTCGACGTGGCGGCAATCACCCGCACATCACTTTGGATCACGTCGTTCGAACCCACTGGCTCGAACTCCTTCTCCTGTAGCACGCGCAGCAATTTGCTTTGCAGCGGCAGCGGCATGTCGCCGATTTCGTCAAGGAACAGCGTGCCGCCCTGAGCGATTTGCAGCTTGCCGGTACGGCCCTTGCGGTCGGCTCCGGTGAACGCGCCTGGGGCGGTGCCGAAAAACTCCGCTTCCAGCAGCGCCTCGGGAATCGCCGCGCTGTTGATGCTGACGAAAGCTTTGTGCGCTCGGGGTGAGGCACTGTGGATGGCCTGTGCCAGCAATTCCTTGCCGGTACCGGTTTCACCCAGCAGCAACACAGGAGACTCGGCACTCGCACTGCGCCGCGCACGGCGTTTGACGTCGAGGCTGGCGGCACTGGTGCCGATGAAATGGGCGAAGTTGTATTTGGTCTGCCGCGCGCGCAGCAAGGAGCGGGTCGAGGCCAGCTCTTCCTGCATGCTCAGGTAACGCTTGAGCATCGGCGACAGGGTACGCAACTCATCGAACAGGGCGAAGCCGATGGCGCCAATGACCGTGCCCGCGTCGTCGTGGATCGGCAGGCGCATCACCACCAGCGGTTCTTTTGGGGTGTCCTGCATGTCCAGCAGAATAGGGCGACCGGTGCGCACCACCTCACGCAGGAGACTTCCGGGGATCACCCTTTCACAGGGCTTGCCGATGGCGCCTGCGGCGGATTCCAGACCGAAACGCCGGGCGTAACGCTCATTCATCCAGACGATGTTGGCGTCACGATCGACAATCACCGTGCCTTCGCTCGACTGCTCGATGATCTCGAACAGCGAACGGATCGCCAGAGTGCGAACCCTTTGGTAGTCCTTGAGGCTTTCGGTGGTGTTCATGAAGGCTGGTCCGAGGTTTGTGTTGTCAGTGCCGACGCCATCGCGGGCTCGCCAGCGATGGCCACGACCGGGTTTCAAATCGAGCGCCGATTATGCCTATCCCGGATGCGCCGCCGCCAACAGCTCTTTGGTGTAAGGATGCTGCGGCGAATCAAACACCTCGTGACTGGCGCCACGTTCGACCACTTTACCGTCCTTGATCACGATCATGTCGTGGGCCAAAGCGCGGACCACCGCCAGGTCGTGGCTGATAAACAGATAGGTCAGACCGTGTTTCTCCTGAAGCTGACGGAGCAGGGCGACCACTTGTTTCTGCACCGTGCGATCCAGGGCCGACGTCGGTTCATCCAGCAGGATCAGCGCCGGTTTCAGTACCAATGCCCGGGCGATGGCGATGCGCTGACGTTGACCGCCGGAAAACTCGTGAGGGTAACGGTGACGACTTTCAGGATCGAGACCGACTTCCTTGAGTACACGGATCACTTGCTCATCGCATTCGCCAGCGGTGGATTCGCAATGCACTTCCAGGCCTTCGCTGATGATCTGTGCTACCGACATACGCGGGCTGAGGCTGCCGAACGGATCCTGAAACACCACTTGCATCTGCCGGCGCCAGGGTCGCAACTGCTTCTGATTGAGGCCGTCGAGCGCTTCGCCCTGGAAGCGGATACTGCCTTCGGAGTCGAGCAAACGAAGAATCGCCTGACCGAGTGTCGACTTGCCCGAACCGGACTCCCCGACGATGCCCAATGTCTTGCCGCGCTGAATGTTCAGGCTAATGCCGTCGACCGCGCGCAGGTATTGTTTGCGCTGAAACAGGCCGCCACCGACGGCAAATTCGACCCGCAGGTTATCGACTTCCAGCACGTTCTCACGCTCGTCCCTCGGCAGTGCTTCGCCTTCCGGTTCGGCATTGAGCAGGACGCAGCTGTAAGGATGTTTCGGCTCGGTAAACAGGGTTTCGCACGGTGCCTGTTCGACGATTTCTCCGGCCTTCATCACGCACACGCGTTGAGCGATGCTACGCACCAGATTGAGGTCGTGGCTGATCAGCAGTAGCGACATGCCCAAACGCTGTTGCAGGGATTTGAGCAGCAACAGGATCTTGCGTTGCACGGTGACGTCGAGCGCTGTAGTTGGCTCGTCGGCAATCAACAATTCCGGCTCGCAGGCCAGAGCCATGGCGATCATTACCCGCTGGCGTTGTCCGCCGGACAGTTGATGAGGGTAAGCCTTGAGCCGCTCCTTGGGTTTCTGGATGCCCACTAGTCCGAGCAGTTCGAGAATGCGTGCTTGCGCCGCTTTGCCTCCGAGGCCGCGATGCAGCAGCAGGGTTTCGCCGATCTGTTTTTCGATGGTGTGCAGTGGATTGAGCGAGGTCATCGGCTCCTGAAAGATCATGGCGATACGGTTGCCACGCAGTTCGCGCAGGACCTTGGGGTCTGCCCCCACCAGTTCCTGCCCGCGATAGCGAATGCTGCCGGTGGTTTGCGCTTCACTGTCAGGCAGTAATTGCAGGATTGAATGAGCAGTCACCGATTTGCCCGAGCCCGACTCGCCGACCAGCGCCAGGCACTCGCCAGGGCGGATGTCCAGGCACAGGTCGCGCACCACGGGCTGGCCATGGAAGGCAACGTTGAGGTTACGGATTTCAATCAGGTTGTCAGTCATGGCCACGCTTCAGGATCGAGGGTCGAAGGCGTCACGTAACGCCTCGCCGATGAACACCAGTAAAGAAAGGATCAGCGCCAGGGTGAAAAACGCCGTCAGCCCCAGCCAAGGCGCCTGCAGATTCTGCTTGCCCTGACCGATCAGTTCGCCCAGCGAAGCGCTGCCGGCCGGCATGCCGAAACCGAGGAAGTCCAACGCGGTAAGGGTGGAAATCGCCCCGGTCAGAATGAACGGCAAGTAGCTCAATGTCGCATTCATGGCGTTGGGCAAGATGTGCCGGACAATCACTTTGCGGTCAGTCAGACCAAGGGCTCGCGCGGCTTTGACGTATTCCAGATTACGCCCGCGCAAGAACTCCGCCCGCACCACGTCGACCAGCGCCAGCCAGGAAAACAGCGCCATGATTCCCAGCAGCCACCAGAAATTCGGCTCGACGAAACCGGAAAGGATGATCAGCAGGTACAGCACCGGCAGTCCTGACCACACCTCAAGCAGACGTTGCCCGATCAAGTCGACCCAGCCGCCGTAGTAGCCCTGCAACGCGCCGGCAGCGATGCCGATCAGCGCACTGACAAACGTCAGCATCAGGGCAAACAGAATCGATACCCGCGCGCCGAAGATCACCCGCGCCAAGACATCCCGCGACTGATCGTCGGTGCCCAGCCAGTTGACTGCCGTGGGCGGGCTCGGTGCCGGTTTGGTGAGGTCGTAGTTCGGTGTGTCGTCGCTGAAGGGAATCGGCGGAAACAGCAGCCAGCCACCGTCCTTGCGGATGAGGTTCTGCACATAATCGCTGCGGTAATCGGCCTGGAACGGCAGTTGTCCGCCGAACTCCTGCTCGGTGTGGCGCTTGAACACCGGGAAGTACCACTGGCCCTGATAGCTGACTACCAGCGGCTTGTCGTTGGCGATCAGTTCGCCACCCAAGGTGACAATAAACAGCCCGATAAACAGCCACAACGACCACCAGCCACGACGGTTCTTCTTGAATCGCTCAAAGCGACGACGGCCCAAAGGCGAGAGCTTGAACATCAGGCGTTCCTCGCGGCGAAGTCGATGCGCGGATCAACGAGGGTGTAGCACAGGTCGCCGATCAGTTTTATCAGGAGGCCGAAGAGGGTGAAGATGAACAACGAGCCGAATACCACCGGATAATCCCGGGAAACCGCTGCTTCGTAGCTCATGCGGCCGAGGCCGTCGAGGGAGAAGATTACTTCGATCAGCAGCGAGCCGGCGAAGAACACGCTGATGAAGGCTTGAGGAATGCCCGACACCACCAACAGCATTGCATTGCGAAACACATGGCCATAGAGCACCCGGCGCTCACTCAGACCCTTGGCCCGTGCGGTAACCACGTATTGGCGGGTAATCTCATTGAGGAACGAGTTTTTGGTCAGGATCGTCAATGTCGCGAAACCGCCGATCACCAGTGCCGTCACCGGCAACACCAAGTGCCAGAAGTAGTCGGCGATCTTGCCCAGGGTCGACAGCGATTCGAAGTTGTCCGACACCAGCCCCCGTACTGGAAACCAGTTCAGTGAGGTGCCGCCGGCGAACAGCACGATCAGGAACATCGCAAACAGGAACGCCGGCATTGCGTAACCGATGATGATCGCCGTGCTGCTCCAGATATCGAAATGGCTGCCATGGTGCACGGCTTTGCGGATGCCCAGCGGTATCGACACCAGATAGGTAATCAGCGTCGCCCACAGACCGAGGGAAATGGTCACCGGCATTTTTTCCAGGATCAGGTCGGTGACCGTCGCGCCGCGAAAGAAGCTTTTGCCGAAGTCCAGTTGCGCATAGTTCTTGAGCATCAGCCACAGACGTTCATGAGCGGGCTTGTCGAAGCCGTACTGTTTTTCGATGTCTTTGATCAGCTGCGGGTCGAGACCACGACTGGCACGGGATGTGCCACTCATGGTTTCGCTCGCGCCGCCGCCGACACTGGCACCGCCGATACCTTGCAAGTGCGCGATCGCCTGCTCGACCGGGCCACCCGGCGCGGCTTGAATGATCACAAAATTCACCAGCAGGATGATCACCAGTGTCGGAATGATCAGCAGCAGGCGCCGCAGTATGTAACCCCACATCAGTGCGGTCCTCCGGGTCTGCCGCGAGAGATTTTTTCAGCGGTCATCTGTTGATTGGTCAGCGGTGTGCTGCTGATTTCCCACCAGCTCTCGATGGCTTCGTCATTGCTCGCCTGAACCGACGGCATGCCGAAACGGTTCCACCAGACAGTCGAGGTACCCGGCGGATAGTAGTTGGGAATCCAGTAGTAATTCCATTGCAGCACCCGGTCCAGCGCGTGGGCGTAGTGCAGCATGTCGGATTGGGTCGAGGCGCGCATCAGGCCGTTGATCAAGGTATCAACCGCCGGGTTTTTCAACACCATGTAGTTGTTGGCGCCCGGATCGTTGGCCGACGCTGAGCCGAAGTAGTTGAGCAACTCGCCACCCGGAGACGTGGTGACGGGGTAGCCGGTGACGATCATGTCGTAATCGCGGCTCATCAGGCGGTTGACGTATTGCGAGGAGTCGATACGGCGGATATTGAGATCGATGCCGATCTGTTTCAGCGTGCGCTTGTACGGCAGCAACAGACGATCCATGCCGTTCTGGCTGACAAGGAAGGTAAAACTCAGTGGCTCGCCTTCGGCGTTGACCAGTTGATCGCCATCGGGTTTCCAGCCGGCCTGTTCCAGCAACTCGAGGGCTTGCAACTGCTTGTCGCGGATCAGGCCGCTGCCATCGGTTTTTGGCGCTTCGAATACTTTTGAGAAGACTTCGTCGGGAACCTGCCCACGCAGCGGCTCAAGGATTTTCAACTCTTGCGCATCGGGCAGTTCGCGAGCCGCGAGTTCGGTATTGGAAAAGTAGCTTTGCTGGCGGATGTACAGGTTGCGCATCATCTGCCGGTTGCTCCACTCGAAATCCCAGAGCATGGCCAGCGCCTGACGCACGCGCCGATCCTGGAAAATCGGTTTTTGCAGGTTGAACACAAAACCCTGGGCCGATTGCGGCGCCTCGGTGGCCAAGTGGGCTTTTTGCAGGCGCCCGTCGCTGAGGGCGGGGCTGTCATAACCGATCGAGTAACCGGTGGCGGAGAACTCTCGGTTGTAGTCGTAGGCGCCGCCGCGCAGCACCTGACGTGCAACGTCGGTGTCGCCGAAATACTCGATGCTGAAGTGATCGAAGTTGTACAGGCCGCGGCTGACCGGCAAATCCTTGCCCCACCAGTCGGGATTACGCTCAAACGTAATGCTGCGCCCCGAATCGACTTTGCCGACACGATACGGGCCGCTGCCCAGCGGTGGCTCGTATCCGCCACCGCCGGCGAAATCGCGGTTCTTCCACCAATGTTCGGGGAACACCGGCAGGGTCGCGATATCCAGCGGGAGGGTGCGGTTTTCATTACTTTTGAAGTCGAAACGCACAGTCAGCGGCGCTTCCACTTCGACGCCTTTGACGTCGGCGAATTGGGTGCGGTAGCGCAGGCTGCCCTGGGTCATCAACAAATCGTAGGTATAGCGCACGTCTTCGGCGGTAATCGGTTTGCCGTCGGCGAAGCGTGCTTTGGGATTGATGAAGAAACGCAGCGACAGGCCGTCGTCCGAGCGCTCCATCTTCTGTGCGACCAGGCCGTAAACGGTGTAGGGCTCATCCATCGAACGCTGGGCCAGCGGCGAATAAAGCAGGCCATCGATCTGAGTGACGCCGATGCCTTTGTCTATATAAGGAAGGAGATGGTCGAAGTGACCGATTTCGATCGCCGAGCGGCGCATCGTTCCCCCTTTGGGGGCCTGCAGGTTGGTGTAATCGAAGTGACTGAAACCGGCAGGGTATTTGGCAGGTTCGCCATACACGGTCAACGCATGTTGCGGTGCCGCGTTCACACCGGCGGCGCCCGACAGCAGGGCGAGGGCGGTGAGCATCAATGTGGGGAAAACCAGTCGCATTATCAGCCTTGGAACCGGGTAATCGATAAGCGCAAGTTGTACGCGAGAGGCGCGTCAGTCGCCAGCCGTATGTGTAACTGAAACACAACGGCCCACCAGAAGGCGGGCCGTTGGACAGCGCTCAGGCGACGGATCAGTCCTGACGGCTGGTGACTTCCAGCAGGTGATAACCGAACTGGGTTTTTACCGGGCCTTGCACGACGTTGATTGGCGCGCTGAATACCACGGTGTCAAATTCCTTGACCATTTGGCCTGGACCGAACGAACCCAAGTCGCCACCCTGACGGCTGGATGGGCAAGTGGAGTTGGCCTTAGCGATTTCAGCGAAATCAGCGCCGCCTTCGATCTGGGCCTTGAGTTCGTTGCATTTGGCTTCATCGGAAACCAGGATGTGACGGGCAGTGGCTTTAGCCATGAGAAAACTCTCCAATCTATTTCAATAAAGTGCGGAGCCTACCGGATTCAGTGGTCGAATTCTCGGCAAAGTTCCGTTCGGTTGTCATGGTCTGATCAGAGATTCGCTGCTTGCAGGCGCGCGGCATGCTCAACGTAAAGGTCTATCGGGTCGAACTGACCGGTTACCTTGCCGGCGCAATGGCGCAGGCTGCTCAGGTGATCCAGCGGATAGTCGGAACGGATGACTTGACCCAAGTGAGAGCTGAAACGCCCGACGAAGCCGTCATTCTGCTCCCCCTCGGTCATGAAATACTGCGACAGCGCCCGGCAGGCTCCCTGCACCGGGTCGAGTGTTGCTAGCCCAATGGCCGGAAGAACGCCGCTCCAGGAGTAATACCGTACACCATTGACCTGTTCGGGGCCGTGTCCGCCCCAAGTGCCGGGTAATCCCTGTGGAAACCTGTCGTTGAAGTCACCCACTCCCTCGGTCGTCAGTGCATTGAGCGCCGCCAATGCATTCTGCGGCAGCGTGGTACTGCCGCTAAGCAACGAAAGAAAATCGGCAAATACCGTCGCCACGTTCTGCGCGACGACTTCCGGCAGCCGACCTGGAACCAGCGCCTTGCGCAAAAAGTCAGCCAATTCCGAGCCATGATTGGGGCCGCTGACTGAAGTCACTGAGGCCACGGCGTGTGGGGCAAGCGCTGCGGCGTATCGAGCTGCCAAAGCTCCCTGGCTGTGCCCGATGAGATTGACTTTTTTGGCACCTGTGCCCCGCAGGACACTGTCAATCTGCGTCAGCAGTTGCTTACCCCTGACTTCATTGTCGTGGGTGGCGGAGAGGTGTGGAACGAACACTCGGCAGTCAGCGGTTTTCAAAGCGTCCTTGACGTCATGAAACAGCTCGAAATGGCCGATACGCTCAAATCCAAACAGGCCGTGTACCAACAGGATGGGATAACGAGTTGTAGCACTCCGTTGCATGTTCTTACCTTTTTCGCAGAAGTTCATCGGGGAAATCTGTTGGCCACTCTAAAACACACACCTCGTTGAAGAAGTACGAAGAGGCTTCACTTGGCCGTTGAATTCGGACTAGAGGCTGTACGAATTTTCAGATACTTACGAAATCCAAATCGGAAGTTCTAGCCGTCCTCCGCCTGGGGAAGGTCGATTTAGTGTTGGTTGCCTACCGGGCTTGTAGCTTTTGCGCCATGGCTGCGGTGTATCGGGCTGATATCGAGAACACCAGCAATCGCGTTCAATGTTGGCTGTCGACGCCGTCATGAAGACAGCGTTTTATCCAGGGAATGGAGTTGCGAATGAACATGCATGAAATCGAGTTTTGCTATCGAATGCGTCACCCCGCCAGCCCCAAGGCGACACATGAACAGTTGCCAGCAGCAACGCTTGATTCTCTCCAGGGGAGCGTGCTCGATCCCGCCCTGGGCAAGGTCGTCGTTCGTATCACGCCTTATGCAAACATGGCGTGTGGCGATCAGTTGCTGATGAGTTGGGAGGGGCTGGATGTCGAGGGTTTTGTTTATCAGCACGAAATGGTCCGCTTTGTCAGCGAAGCTCAGGTAGGCAAAGACGTCGTCTTCGTTATCAAAGGCATGCACGTCGCGGCCCTGGATGGCGGTTCACTGGAGGTCTACTGGACACTTGTCAGCGCGGCCCTGCCCGAACCTGCATCGTCTGCGCGCTTGCAACTGACAGTGGGGGATTCAAGGCCTCAGTTGCTTGCCCCGCACGTCGAAGGTGCAATCGGTGGGGCCCTGGATCCGGCGCGGGTCGTGGAAGGGGCACTCGTCACTCTCCAGCCCTACGCACGAATGGCGGCAGGCGATCAGGTGTCATTGAGCTGGTGCGCAGACGCGCCATCCGCATCGTTCCACGACAGATTGAAGGTCGAAACCTTTGCTGTTTCAGATTTGCTGTCTTTCTGGGTTCCGCCCGAGTACATCGCAGCAAATCTCGGTGGTGAGGTGTCGGTACGCTACCGAGTCGAGCAGTCCAATGGCGTGGCACGTGAGTCCGAGCCGACGAGAATTCTCATCACCCCGTTTCTTCGTGGCGAACTGGACGCACCCGACGTACTTGAAGCTGAGGACGGCGTGCTGCTTGCGGAAGACTCCATTGATGGCGTAACCGTCGTGATCGGCAACGCTCAGGCGCAAGAGGGTGAGCTGGTTTATCTCAAATGTGACGGAGACTTTTTCAATCATCGGGATGATCGCGAAATCACCCGGGAAACCGCAGGAAAGCCGCTGATTTTTATCGTTCCACATCGCTTCTGGCGCGAGCACCACGGATCTTCCGTGCGTGTTGCGTACACGGTTGAACGTTTGGACGATGTCAGTCAGGAGTCCGCAGTGACGCGGGTGCAGGTAGAGGCCAAGCTGTAACGTTGACGGCCCTCCAGTTTGAATAAGCCGGAGGGCCTGTCTCGCAATCAGCGTCTGGCGTGTGCGCCAAGACGCTGAGCAGCATCGACCAGCAATCGCTCTGTTGCGCTGAAACCGAGGCAGCCATCAGTGATCGAAACGCCGTAGCGCAGCGATGCACTCAGCGGCTGACAACCTTCGAACAAATGAGACTCCAGCATCATGCCGATGAGTGAACGATCACCTTGCAAGCGTTGTTCAAGCACTTCATTGAAAACGCCGGGTTGACGCAATGGGTCTTTGCCGCTGTTGGCGTGGCTGCAATCGACCATGATTCGGCTCGGGATCTTCAGTCGGTCCAGATCGGCGTGAATTCTGGCAATGCTTTCGCGATCATGGTTCGGTCCTTTATGTCCGCCGCGCAGCACCAGATGGGTGTCAGGGTTGCCAGGCGTCTGGATGATGGCTGGGTGTCCCTGGCTGTCGACCCCGAAATGGCGATGCGGGTGTGAGGCCGAGCGCATGGCATCGACAGCCACGGCCGCGCCGCCGTCGGTGCCATTTTTGAATCCTACCGGCATGTTCAAGCCGCTGGCCATCTCGCGATGGATTTGTGATTCGGTTGTGCGTGCGCCAATGGCAACCCAACTGAGCAAGTCGTCGAAGTAGCCAGCTGCCATGGGTTGCAACAATTCGGTCGCCACGGGCAAGCCGAGACGGATCATTTCCAGCATCAGCCCGCGGGACAGGGACAGGCCTGCGGCCATGTCATCACTACCGTCCAGGTGCGGGTCATAAGCCAGGCCTTTCCATCCGACTGTAGTGCGCGGTTTTTCGACGTAGGCACGCATCACCAGCAGCATTTCATCGCTGACTTCTTCTGCCAGGCGGGCGAGTTTTCCGGCGTATTCAAGAGCGGATTGAGGGTCGTGGATAGAGCAGGGGCCAACGATTACCAGCAGGCGCTGGTCCTCACCGTTGAGGATCGCGCGAACCGCTTGGCGGTGGGCGGCGACTTGTTGGCTCAAGGCATTGCTCAATGGCAATTGCTGTTTGAGTTGCAACGAGCTGGGCAGACGCAGGGTCAGTGCTTCGTTGGCAGAATCGAGGGTGGACAGTGGCAGAGCAGAAACTGACGAGTTCATATTCGGTCTTCCTGGGCTGGCGGCGGGCTTTTCCCGCGCGCTCGGCCCTACTGGGGTGTTCGACAATTGGCCGTATTGGCTACGTGTGCATGTTTGCCACCTGTAGGTGACCGATCGGAGGCGGCAGGCTGTCCCGAGCGGAGGCTGCTAAATCGCCAGGCGCTAAAGCTGTCGTAACGGTAATAAGTGGCGTAGTTCATTGCGTAAATCCTCAAGGTGTCTGATGTGTTGCTGAAAAATTTTGGGCCTGAAAAAACAAAACCCCCGGTCGGGAAGCCGACCGGGGGTTGAGAAATCTCTGGTAGGCGACCCGTTTTTATGGGCGCCGTTTGGGTATCAGGCGCGCCAGTGGCTAAACCAATACCCAAAATAAAAGCTGACCGGAGCGCAAACGTCATTCGCCCGGGCAGCCGCAACCGAGCGCAGTGCGCTGGCGGTACGAAGCTGTGAGAGGGCGTTGAACATGGTCTGTCTCCGATGAATGCGCCGAGCTTACTAGAGGCCGACACGCCTCAGCAATCAGAAAATGCTATAGCGCGGCTAGCCAAATGCCTATTGCTTGAGCGCTGCATGAGTTGTGACACACTCAGCGTTTTGCCTGATGACCAAGGTTGAATCATGTCGACATTGAACATTGCAGCCGCCCAGACTACTTCCATTGCTGGCGATCTTGCCGCAAACATCGCCAGCCATATGCGCTTCATCGAGGTCGCGGGGGAGCAGGGTGTGGAGTTGCTGGTGTTTCCTGAGCTGTCACTGACCGGCTACGAAGGCGAGGTGGCTGCGGCATTGGCCATCGATCCACAGGAAGCTGTGATTCAGCCACTACGGGATCTGGCGCACGCACTGGGTGTGACGGCTGTCGTCGGCATGCCGATTCGACTGAAACACAGTTCTGCGGTATTGATTGGCGCACTGGTTCTGGGCGCCGACGGATCGCTTGGGGTGTACAGCAAACAACATCTGCACTCGGGCGAGGAGCGGGTCTTCGCCGCTGGGTTCGGCGGGTCATCCCTGAGCATCGGTAACGATAAGGTAGCGCTGGCGGTCTGCGCCGATTTCTCTCATGCCAGCCATGCGGCTGCGGCCGCTGATCTAGGCGCCGACCTTTACGCTGCGGGTGTGTTAATCAGTGAGCAGGGCTACGACGCAGACGCCGCGGTGCTGCAGGGTTATGCCCGACAACATGCGATGGCGGTGCTGATGGCCAACCATAGTGGCCTTACCGGCGGTTGGCAGTCGGCGGGGCGTAGCGCGATTTGGTCCGAGGACGGTTCACTGATTGCTGCGGCGCCGGGGTCGGGTGATCTTCTCGTGGTCGCCCGGCGTGACGCCGGTGCATGGCAGGGGCGAGTCATTAACGTGGAACAGGCTCAATGACATTCCAGGCACGCCCTGCGACAACAGAGGACCTGGCGTTTTCGCGCTACCTTACTTGTCAGAACATGCTGCGTTACTACATTCATCATGACCTGTTGTGGCAGGACGAGGCATTCGATGTTGCATGGCTGGGGCGCGAGAACTGGCTGATATTGCGTGATGATGTGCCGGCAGGTTTTTTCAGTCTCAGCCGAGATGCGCGCGCACTGTATATTCGTGAACTGCAGATTGCTGAAGCCTTTCAGCGGCAGGGTGCAGGTTCTTGGGCGATTGATCAGGTTATTGGCATGGCTCATCAGCAAAGGCGCCCGGCTTTGCGACTCACCGTGTTTGAAAATAACCCGGCGAAATATTTGTATGAAAGAAAAGGACTACGCGTGCAAGGCGAGGACGAGTGTTTCCTGCGGATGCAGCTGGATATCGGTACACCTGTGCTCTGAAGCCCACGGCGGGCAAGCCCTCAATGATGAATTGAAACTTTTTAAATGATGCTTGCCGCTAGGTCTGTCCGGTACTTTTTGCTAAGGTGTCCGGCATCCCAATAAGACCATATCGCGAGGTGTCTGCTTGATTAGGGTGCTAGTGGTCGATGACCACGATCTCGTTCGTACAGGCATTACACGGATGCTGGCCGATATTGATGGCTTGCAGGTGGTGGGCCAGGCCGAATCCGGGGAAGAATCCCTGATCAAGGCCCGAGAGTTGAAACCCGATGTGGTGTTGATGGACGTCAAGATGCCCGGCATCGGCGGCCTGGAAGCCACGCGAAAACTGTTGCGCAGTCATCCGGACATCAAAGTGGTCGCGGTTACGGTGTGTGAGGAGGATCCTTTTCCTACTCGGTTGCTGCAGGCAGGTGCTGCTGGCTATCTGACCAAAGGCGCGGGTTTGCCGGAGATGGTTCAGGCCATTCGCCTGGTCTTTGCCGGTCAGCGTTATATCAGCCCGCAGATTGCTCAACAATTGGCGATCAAGTCCTTTCAGCCGTCCAACGATTCGCCCTTCGACGCTTTATCCGAGCGTGAAATCCAGATCGCTTTGATGATTGTCGGCTGTCAGAAGGTGCAAATCATTTCCGACAAGTTGTGCCTGTCGCCGAAAACCGTTAACACCTATCGCTACCGTATTTTCGAAAAGCTTTCGATCAGCAGCGACGTCGAGTTGACACTGTTGGCGGTTCGTCACGGCATGGTTGATGCCAGCCTCTGACCATGATTGAAACATTCGATTCCAGCGCCTTCCTGTCTACCGTCAGCGGGCGCCCCGGCGTCTATCGCATGTTCGACAGCGATGCGCGCCTGTTGTATGTCGGCAAGGCCAAAAACCTGAAGAAGCGCTTGGCGAGTTACTTTCGCAAGACCGGGCTGGCGCCGAAAACGGCTGCATTGGTTGGTCGCATTGCTCAGGTCGAAACGACCATCACCGCCAACGAAACGGAAGCGCTGCTGCTTGAACAGACACTGATCAAGGAATGGCGGCCGCCGTACAACATCCTGCTACGCGACGACAAATCCTATCCCTATGTTTTTCTGTCAGATGGGCAGTTCCCGCGTTTAAGCATCCATCGCGGGGCAAAAAAGGCCAAGGGCAAATACTTCGGGCCTTATCCAAGTGCCGGCGCCATTCGCGAAAGCCTGAGTTTGCTGCAAAAGACGTTTTTCGTTCGTCAGTGTGAAGACAGTTACTACAAGAACCGCACACGCCCATGTCTGCAATATCAGATCAAGCGATGCAAGGCACCTTGCGTCGGGCTGGTCGAGCCTGATGTTTATGCCGAAGACGTGCGCCACTCGGTGATGTTTCTTGAAGGGCGCAGTCATGCGCTGACCAATGAGCTGTCCACGGCAATGGAAGAGGCGGCGATCAACCTTGAGTTCGAGCGTGCCGCCGAGCTGCGTGATCAGATCGCGCTGCTACGCCGCGTGCAGGACCAGCAGAGCATGGAAGGGGGCACGGGTGATATTGACGTCATCGCTGCCTTCGTCAACCCGGGCGGTGCCTGCGTGCATCTGATCAGTGTCCGTGGCGGACGCGTGCTGGGCAGCAAGAATTTCTTCCCGCAAGTCGGGATCGAAGAAGACGTTTCTGAAGTCATGGCGGCGTTTCTTGGGCAGTATTTCATCAGCAGCCCAGAGCGCGACCTGCCGAGCGAACTGATTGTTAACGTCGTGCATGAGGACTTCCCGACACTGATCGAGGCGATTAGTGAACTGCGCGGTCGAGAATTGGCCATCAGTCATCGGGTGCGCGGCACCCGCGCGCGCTGGCAGCAACTGGCCGTCACCAACGCAGAACAGGCGTTGGGCGCACGCCTTGCCAATCGGCAGCACACGGCAGCGCGTTTTGATGCACTGGCTGAGGTGTTGAACCTGGATGAGCCGCCACAGCGTCTGGAATGCTACGACATCAGTCACTCCAGCGGCGAGGCTACGGTCGCGTCCTGCGTGGTCTTTGGCCCGGAGGGCGCAATCAAGTCGGATTACCGCCGCTATAACATTGAAGGTGTCACGGCAGGTGACGACTATGCCGCCATGCACCAGGCGCTGACGCGACGATTCAGTAAGCTCAAGGACGGCGAGGGCAAGTTACCGGATATTCTGCTGGTCGACGGTGGCAAGGGGCAGCTATCGATGGCCCGTGACGTTCTCAATGAGCTGGCAGTCCCGGATCTGATCTTGCTCGGTGTGGCCAAAGGCGCAACCCGCAAGGCCGGCTTTGAAACTTTGTATCTGAATGATGCCGCGCACGAGTTCACCTTGCGCGGCGACTCACCCGCATTGCACTTGATTCAGCAGATCCGCGATGAGGCCCACCGATTCGCAATTACCGGACACCGCGCACGCCGCGGTAAAACACGCCGCACGTCCACACTGGAAGGCGTTGCCGGCGTCGGGCCGACCCGACGTCGCGACTTGTTGAAACATTTTGGTGGATTGCAGGAGCTGTCTCGTGCAAGCATCGAAGAGATCGCCAAAGCCCCGGGGATCAGTAAAAAGCTCGCAGAGTCGATTTATGCAAACCTGCATAGCGAGTAGAATGCCCCTTCACCTCGTAGCCAGTTGTGCCGATGAATATCCCTAATCTGATTACCGTTCTACGCGTCCTGCTCATTCCGATCTTCATTTTGCTGTTCTATCTGCCTTACCAGTGGAGTTACATGGCCTCCGCCTCGGTGTTTGCCTTTGCGGCAGCCACCGACTGGCTGGATGGTTATCTGGCCCGCCGTCTGGAACAAAGCACTCCGTTCGGCGCTTTTCTTGATCCGGTCGCCGACAAACTCATGGTCGCGGTGGCGCTGGTACTGCTGGTGCAAGAACACGGTAATCTCTGGCTCACGCTGCCGGCTGCCGTGATCATCGGTCGTGAGATTGTCGTATCGGCATTGCGTGAATGGATGGCCGAACTCGGCGCCCGTGCTCATGTAGCTGTATCGAATCTAGGCAAATGGAAAACCGCTGCGCAGATGCTGGCGCTGGTCATTCTGCTGGCCAATCCGAAAGACTTCAGTTTCTGGGTGATCCTCGGTTATGCCTTGCTGATGGTGTCGGCAGGTCTGACTTTGTGGTCGATGGTTCAATACCTTCGCGCTGCCTGGCCACATCTGAAAACCGATGTTGAAAAGAAATAAAACTTTTTTGAATCAAAGGGTTGACGGGGCTTCTGAAATCTATAGAATGCGCCACACCAAGCGGGAATAGCTCAGTTGGTAGAGCACGACCTTGCCAAGGTCGGGGTCGCGAGTTCGAGTCTCGTTTCCCGCTCCAATTTGTACGTGTTTGTTGTTGTGCTACTGACAGCAGATGCTTTGAGGCCGAGTAGCAAAATGGTTATGCAGTGGATTGCAAATCCACCTACGCCGGTTCGATTCCGACCTCGGCCTCCACTATAAACAAGCTCCGTAGATCCATGATTTACGGAGCTTTTTTATTTCCAGTGCGCTGCAAGATTTTGTCTTGAATACGGCCATTGCGAACTTGCTTCACCGGGAAGTGATGTATATATTTCCCGCTCTGCTGCTTAGCGTGCATCCTGTCAGGATCGCGACTCGGCAGTTGAAATGAGCTACACCGCGCTACCGCCCGAATGGCGAAACTGGTAGACGCATGGGACTTAAAATCCCCCGCTCGTAAGGGCGTGCCGGTTCGATTCCGGCTTCGGGCACCATGAATATCAAGGGCTCGCATGAGATTTCTCATGCGAGCCCTTATTTTTTTGCCCGCCATAATATGGACTGTGCACCGCGATTCACTCGCAAATAGTCATATCCTTCGACGAGCCATAGCCCACGTGATTTTTTGTAACGTCACCATTGGCTCCTGCCTTGTAGGCCCAAAGAAAGTCACTCTTGGAACGTCGCCGGCGCAACCGGGTAATCCACGTAGCCACGGTGATCGCCACCAAAGAAAGTGCTCGGCTGACGCGCCAGGTGGCGGGACTGGAAAACGAGCTCGGCGCCAGCCTGCTCAACCGCACGACTCGCAATACCAGCGTCACTGTCGCCGGACAAACCTATTTCGAGAAAGCCGTGGCCATTCTCGATGCCATCGATGAGGCCGACGCGGTCGTCGCCGATCGTGGCAGCGACGCGCAAGGACGATTGCGAATCAGCGTCCCCGTCGAGTTTGGCCGGCGCATCATTGCGCCGCATTTGAGTCGCCTGCTGGATCGTCATCCGGGGCTGGAAATCAGCCTGTCGTTGAGCGACCAGGTCAGTGATTTTTTGAGTGAGCAGATCGATGTTTCCGTGCGCCTCGGCTCCTCGGTGGTCAGCGACGATATCGTCAGCAAGCGGGTAGGGGCGTTCCAGCGCTGGGTGGTGGCCAGCCCGGATTATTTGAGTCGGCACCCGACGCCATGCCATCCCCGCGACCTGCTCGAACACCAATGTCTGCGCTTTGATTACGCTGGCTCCCACCTGCACTGGACCTTTCAGGGCGACGAAGAAACCATCCAGCTCAACGTCCACGGTCGCCTGCAAAGCAACAACGCCGATATTCTGCGCGAAGCAGCAATAGCGGGCGGCGGGGTGACATTACTGGCCGATTGGCTGGTGCGCGACGACGTCGCGGCAGGGCGACTCACCCGATTGCTGGAACACTATGAGGTCAATCCCGGCAGTGCGAGCAGTTGCATCAATGCGCTGTATTTGCCCAATCACCGGGGGGCTAGCCGGATCAATGTGTTTATTGATTTTCTTGAGGAGATTCTCGCCGCGAGATAGATCCCTGGCGAAACTGTCTTCTGAGTAACAACTAACGCAAAAATGGGCCGACTTGCTCGGCCCATTTTTTATCCCGCTCTAAACAAATGCCTGCCCGGCAAAACCACGAGGCAAGCGTTGAAGCCCGGCCATCGTCGTCAGCCGCTCGATCCATTCTGCGCGCCAGTTTGTTGCGCCATGAGTGGTTTTTGCGTGCCGTGCGCTGCGTCGGGCTGCATTGCGTTGATCTTTTCTCGCCTGTTTGTAGGCATCGGTATTACGGCAACTGCGGCACTTCACGCGATTGAGTTCCTTGCTCGCAGAGAGTTGCTTGCCTTTGTGGCCGCAGGCCAGATGCCCGCCGACGTTGAAATGGATAACCATGGACCGTCTCCTTCGTGACGTGTACAGGTTATGACAACTCGTAGATAGCGCCGTTCGGTGAGTGGAACTGCAGGCAAAAAAACACCCGCATGCGGGCGGGTGAGAGGGGGACTTTCTAAAGGAGTAATTTCACTGTAAGCGCTTAGATGTGATGGTTATGTGAAAAGAACCAAATCCCTGAGCGAAGAATATAAATGCCGCACAGGCGACGCCGCGGTGGCACAAGCGTCACCGCGTATGAAGCCTTATTGCCAACCGGTGCTATCTGAACCGAGGTAGCGGCCGATCGATTGGCTTGAGCGCTGTCAGCGTGTTGCGGATCAGCGGCGCGTCTTTCTCGATATCGTTCAGGCGATCGCGGATTCGCAGGGCGGTCGGGTGTCCGCCTTGGTGATCGACCCAGTCGGCGATCTCTTTGCAAGCTGCCGCGAGGCGCGCCTGCCGGGCGTCGAGCAGGGTGAGGAGGGTGGTGATGGACTCTTTTTCGGACATGGAACACCTCCGTTCGTGAAACCGCTGAGCGGCAGCAAAAAGCCCGCTATTTGCGAGCCTTCTGCCGTTGGGGCGCCGCTCCTTCAGCTGGTTTCAGTATAGACCCGCTTCTGCTCGGCATCAGCCGGAAGACTCGCGGGCCGTAATGGGCGAACTGACTGCATTGAGACGGGTGCATTCGCGCCGAGCGTCTGCTTCCGCGTCGTAGCCATCGCCGATGAAGCCGCCTGTGCGTGTATCGCAGATACGAAACCAGCCAATGGCTTCGGCGGGATCATGCTGGCTGTCCTCGGCGCGTCGACCGTGAATAATGATCTTGTTGCAACGCTTCACGACGAAAATGTCTTCCATGGCGTCACCGCAGCTGATTCGTGTCACATCAACTATAGAAGCCCCCGGCGATCGTGCAAAAAATAGACAGGTCAACTCGTCGGTTGCAGGTGCCAACCTTGCGGATGCCAAATCAAATCATGGGTCGGGTTTAAGGCGCGTAGAAACGTTTGATCGTGGGAAACGGCGACGATCGCCCCGGGAAATGTCTGCAATGCCCGCTCGAAAGCTTCCACGGATGCCAGATCAAGATGATTGGTCGGCTCATCAAGCAGTAACAATTGCGCCGGCGTCTGGCGCCACAATGCCAGGGCCAGCGCGGCTTTCAGGCGTTCACCGCCACTGAGCGAGGCACAGGGCAAGGTGACGCGCTGCGCATTAAGTTGCAGATGCGCCAGATAGCTGCGCAAGGTGCCTTCGTCCAATGGCGTTTGTTGTGCCTTCAGTTGCTCAAGGATGGATGTCCGCTCATCCAGCAGCGTCAATTGTTGATCGATGAACGCAAAAGGCACGTGGGTCAGGCATTCACCGCACACAGGTCTCAGGTCATTGGCGAGGATGTTCAGCAGAGTCGATTTGCCACACCCGTTGGGGCCGCTGACGGCAATGCGCATCGGCCCGTGGATGGCGAGGCTCACCCGCGTAGAAGGCGCACCAATCGGCAGCCATGGCAGGCACGCATCGACCAGTGTGCAGACCTGACGCTTGCTCGGCACGACGCTGCCCGGCAGGTTGATCAGCACCCCGTCGGCGGGCACGACGTTCGCATAAGCGTCGCGCACACGAGTATCCAGATCGGATTTACGTGCCTGATGCCCGTGGCGCACCTTGCCCATGATTTCTCGCGCAGCCGCTTTAGCGGCCACTCGTTCGAAGCTGGCCACGTTGGCAGTCTCAGCTTTACGCCGGCTGCCGGCAGCATGGCGCTGGATCGCATCGTGCTCGCGTTGCAGTCTCGAACGCTCGCGCTGGCGTTCGATCCGGGCTTGATCAATTTGAGCTTGCGCAGCGGCTTGATGGATTCGGCGTTGTTCGGCAAATTCCGAATAACAACCGCTGAAGACGCTGGCGCCCAAAGGCGTGAGTTCAATGATTTTGCGCATTTGCTCCAGCAACTGCCGGTCATGGCTGACGACGATCAAGCCACCGCGCCATTCTTCGAGTTTTTTCGTCAGCCACTGCCGGCCCGCGCTGTCGAGATGATTGGTCGGTTCATCCAGCACCAGTAATTGTGCCGGGCTCAGCAGCGCGCCAATCAGGGCGATCCTGGCTTGCTGGCCGCCGCTGAGGTTGGCCGTCAGATCGTTCGCCGCGATGTCGGCCAGTCCGCACTCATCGAGTAACTGGCGCAAGCGTTCCGGCAAATCCCAGCGTTCGCCAATGATGTCGAAATCCCCGGCACTGGCGTGCCCCAGGTTGAGTCGCCCCAGGGCCGCCAGAAGGGAGGCCGCGCCCGTTGCGTCGGCCACGGTTTGCCCCGGTGGTGCGACGAAGTTTTGTGAGACGTAATGCACAGTAAAAGAACTCACCACGCTGCCGGTTGTGGGCCGCAGCTGCCCGGCAATTAGCCGCGCGAGTACGCTTTTGCCGACACCGTTGCGTCCGACGATAGCGGTCGGCAGATGATCGAATTTCAGATTCAGGTCGTTGAAAATCGTCTCGCCATTGGCGAATTGAAAACCCAGTTGATTCAGCGAGACGAGTGCGGGCGTACGCGAGACGTGAGTCATCGGCACCTCCAGAAAAATGTCGTGAAAACTGACAAGCGCCGTTTGCGGCGTGTCGCGATTACATTTTCAGAGGGCTGAGTTGTTCACTTCTGCGGTCGTCCTGAGGAGGGGAAAGGTGGCTAGCCTAGAGGACGACGCGCAATCGATCAAGGTGTAGCCGTTATCTCGCTCATGCGTTCGAGAAACATCGCCAATGCCACTTCCTCGGCCCGCAAGCCCTTGCGCACGCGCGGGCGCGGTAATTCGGCGAGGGCACCGAGCATGAATTTTTCCACCACCGCCGGGTGGATGTAGCACTTGCGGCACACCGCTGGCGTGTTGCCCAACTGTTTGGCGACACCCTTCACCATTTCCACCACGTGCCGTTTGGCTTCCGTTTCGGACTCGTGTTTCAGTTCGCGTAAAACCGCTAGTGCCAAGGCGCTGCCGGCCCAGGTGCGATAGTCCTTGGCAGTGAAGTCAGCGCCGGTCAGGGTTTGCAGGTAGGTGTTGACGTCGGAGGAGCTGACGGTGTGCCGCTCGCCGTTTTCGTCCAAGTACTGGAACAGGTTCTGGCCAGGAAGCTCCAGGCAGCGCTTGATGATCCGCGCCAGGCGCCGATCCTTCACGGTGATCTGGTGTTCGATGCCGCTCTTGCCCCGGAACTGGAACAGGATCGCACTGCCGTTAACCTCGACATGCCGACTGCGCAGGGTGGTCAGGCCGTAGGAGCGATTGTCCCGCGCGTACTGCGTATTGCCGACCCTGATCAGCGTGGCATCGAGCAGGGTGATCACCGTGGCCATGACTTTGTCGCGGCTGAAACCGGGGGCAGCCAACAAGGTTTCCAGCTGTTTTCGCAACTTCGGCAGGGCGAGACCGAACTCGCGCAGCCGCGAATATTTGTCGGCGTCGCGCACTTCGCGCCAGCGCGCGTGATAGCGGTATTGCTTGCGGCCACGGGCATCGCGACCGGTGGCTTGCAGATGGCCGCGTGGGTCGAGACAGATCCACACGTCGGTGTAAGCCGGCGGCACGGCGAGAGCGTTGATGCGTTTGATTTCGTCGGGATCGGTGATGCGCTGGCCCGACGGTTCGAAGTAGCTGAACTTGCCGCGCAGTTTTTTGCGGGTGATGCCGGGCTGTGTGTCATCGACGTAATGCAGGTCGGATGGCAGTGCATCGGTCAGCGCGGTATCGGGCATGGCGGCTTCCTTCGTTGGCGCGGCGGTCTGTAAAACGATTGACCGCGCACTGATGCCGTCGTGCCAACGGATTTAGGCGAGCACTGCGACTGCCTTGATTTGCGCCCAGAGTTGCTGACCCGGACGCACACCCAGTTGGTCGCGCGAGTACCGTGTGATGCGTGCCAGCAGCGGAGTGCCGCCAGCGTCGAGACGGATCAGCACATGGGCGGCGTTGTCTGCCGCTTGCTCGCTGATCACGGTCACCGGCAGGCGATTGAGGATGCTACTGAAAGCGTCGTTGTGCAGGGCCAGGCTGATGTCGCGCGCGTGTACCTTGCAGCGCAAGGCCTGGCCCACGGCCATCGGTGCATGAGTGACGCGAATGTTCATTTCGGTGGCCGGCAGTTGCAGGCTCAGCAACTGATAGTCCGTATCGTAGGCGCTGACCTGACCTTCAATGATCACGCCGGCGTCATCGCCCATTGCCATCGGCAAGTCCAGACGGGCGAGGGTTTCGCCGATCGGGCCGCTGGCCAGGGCCTTGCCATCGTTGAGCAACACCAGATGGTCGGCCAGACGAGCGACCTCATCCTGCGCATGACTGACGTACAGCACCGGAATATCCAGTTCGTCATGCAGGCGTTGCAGATACGGCAGGATTTCGTTTTTGCGCTGGCTGTCGAGCGCGGCCAGTGGCTCGTCCATCAGCAGCAATTTCGGACTGGTCAGCAGCGCGCGGGCGATGCCGACACGCTGACGCTCGCCACCGGACAAATGCTGCGGATGCCGCTCGAGCAAATGACCGATCCCCAGCAGTTCGGTGGCTTGCGCCATGTCTACGCGACGCTGCGACTTGGCGATGCGCTTGAGGCCGAATTGCAGATTGGCCAGCACCGACAAATGCGGGAACAGGCTGGCTTCCTGAAATACATAACCCAATGCGCGTTTGTGCGGCGGGACGAAAATCCCGTTTTCGCTGTCCTGCCAGACTTCTTCGTTGATCTGGATAAAACCGTGGTCGGCGCGCTCAAGCCCGGCAATACAACGCAGGCAGGTGGTTTTGCCAGAACCGGAATGGCCGAACAGTGCGGTGACGCCGCGGCCCGGCAAGTGCAGATCGACATCCAGGCTAAAGCCTGAGTAAGCCAGTTGAAGACGTGCATCAATCATTGATCAGCTCCAGCCCGCGCGGGTTTTACGGCTGGAGTACAGCACCAGCAACACCAGAAACGAAAACACCAGCATCGCGCCCGCCAGCCAGTGAGCCTGGGCGTATTCCATCGCTTCGACGTGGTCGTAGATTTGCACGGAGACCACGCGGGTCTTGTCGGGAATATTGCCGCCGATCATCAGCACGACGCCGAACTCACCGACGGTATGCGCGAAGCCGAGGATCGCCGCAGTGACAAAACCGGGACGGGCCAGCGGCAGGATCACGCTGAAAAACGTGTCCCACGGGTTGGCGCGCAACGTCGCGGCCACTTCCAGCGGACGGGTGCCGATCGCCGAGAACGCGTTTTGCAACGGTTGCACCACGAAAGGCATGGAATAGATCACCGAACCAATCACCAGTCCGGTGAAACTGAACGTCAGGGTGCCGAGCCCCAGCCATTGGGTGAACTGGCCGAGAAAGCCGTGTGGCCCCATCATCAGCAACAGATAGAAGCCGATGACGGTCGGCGGCAGCACAAGGGGCAGGGCGACAATCGCCCCGATCGGGCCGCGCAGCCACGAGCGGGTGCGCGACAGCCACAGGGCAATCGGAGTGCCGACAATCAACAGGATCACGGTGGTCAGGGACGCCAGTTTCAGGGTCAGCCAGATCGCCGCGAAATCAGCACTCGTCAGCGACATTTAGAGCTGGTAACCGTAAGACTTGATCACTGCAGCGGCTTTCGGGCCTTTGAGGTATTCAACCAGCGCCTTGGCAGCGGCGTTGTCCTTGCCTTTGTTGAGGATCACCGCGTCCTGTTTGATCGGGTCGTGCATGCTGGCCGGGACGATCCACGCCGAACCGCTGCTGACTTTGCCGTTCTTGTAGATCTGCGACAGCGCCACAAAGCCCAGTTCGGCGTTGCCGGTGGAGACAAACTGATAGGCCTGAGTGATGTTCTGGCCTTCAACGATTTTGGCTTTGGTGGCTTCGGTCAGCTTGAGCTTTTCCAATACCTGCGTGGCGGCCAAGCCGTATGGCGCGGCTTTAGGGTTGGCGATGGACAGGTGCTGGTATGCGTTCTTCTTCAGCACTTCACCCTGGGCATCGACGTAACCGTCCTTCGCCGACCACAGCGCCAGAGTGCCGATGGCGTAGGTGAAGCGCGAGCCTTTAACCGTGTCGCCTTCTTTTTCGAGCTTTTCCGGGGTGGTGTCGTCAGCCGAGAGGAACACCTCGAACGGTGCGCCATTCTTGATCTGGGTATAGAACTGGCCGGTGGCGCCATAGGCTGCGACCAGTTTGTGCCCGGTGTCTTTTTCGAAGTCGGCTGCGATGGCCTGGATCGGAGCGGTGAAGTTGGCTGCAACCGCTACCTGTACTTCGTCAGCCTGAACTGCGCCAATGGCGAAGACCGCCAGCAAGGATGCAAGGCAGGCAGGGGCAAAACGTGAGGCAAGAATGGTCATGAAACAGCTCCGTTATTGGCGGTGCAGAGGGCAGTTCTTATTGGAATGGACTGCGCCGATGCAGAGGTGAAATCGCTATATAGCGAAATATATAGCGAAATGCCGCCAAACGGGAAGCTCTGCTGGAAATCAGGGTAAAGACCTTTGCTTCCTCACCCTGTTCACCCGTCAACGACGAGTCAGCTTAGCCAACGCACCTTCGGCCAATTGCCGCGTCAGCTCGGCGCTACTGATGTCCTCGCCCAGTGTGAAGGCCTGACCGGCCCACAGGTTGGCGAACTGCGCGTCATCTTCCGCACGCAATGGCATCAATGCTCCACCGGCCAACGGAAATGCCGGTGCTTTCGGCGACATCGGCCCCAGTTCACGCATGACGCGGTTGAGAATGCCGCGAGCGGGACGTCCGGTGAAAAGGTTGGTGATCGCTGTTTCGCTTTCTTTGGCCGTGCGCAGGGCCTTGTGATGCGAGGCGCTGACTTTCGCTTCGGGGGTGAACAGATACGCGGTGCCGACCTGTACCGCCGAAGCGCCCAGCATGAACGCCGCCGCAACACCGCGGGCATCGGCAATCGCCCCGGCGGCAATCACCGGCACTTTCACTGCATCGACTACCTGCGGCACCAGGGCAAACGTGCCGACCTGGCTGCTCAAGTCATCACTGAGAAACATCCCGCGATGGCCTCCGGCCTCATAGCCCATGGCGATGATCGCGTCGCAACCGTTCTGCTCCAGCCAGACCGCTTCATCGACGGTGGTTGCAGAAGAGAGGATTTTTGCGCCGGTGGCCTTCACTCGATCAAGCAAGGATTTTTCCGGCAGGCCGAAGTGAAAACTCACCACCTCAGGCCGGAATTCCTCCAGCACTTCGCACGCCGCCGCATCGAACGGCGCCCGGTTGGACACGGGTGTTGGCGCATCGAAGTCGACGCCTAACTCGCGGTAGTACGGCTCCAGCAGATTCTTCCAGTCGCGCGCCCGCTGCTCATCGGCTGCGGGCGGCTGGTGACAGAAAAAATTCACGTTGAAAGGCTTGTCGGTGTGCTGACGAATCGTCTTCAGTTCTTCGCGCAACTGCGCGATGCTCAGCAACGCCGCCGGCATCGACCCGAGGCCGCCGGCGTTGCAAACGGCAATCACCATGGATGAGTTCGTGGCACCGGCCATCGGGCCCTGAATGACTGGCAGTTCAATGCCGAGCAAGTCGACGATGCGGGTATCTGGCCATGGGCTCATGGGAGCGGTTCTCCGAACGATAAAACGGGGCAGGGACGGTAGAGCCGGTTTTTTAACAGTAAAACCGGATAAAGGGCCACTCTGAAATACAGAACGTCACATTCAGATTTTCAGCGTTGACGGAATCTGCCTCCGCCAAATGAATGGTTCAGGAATTGCGAGCAGCTGTGAAAACCTCGGGTACGCTGATTGCAAAAGTTGTTGGCGGGGATTCGCCGATTGGCGGAAAGTCGAGTGTGGCAACCTGTTGCGATGTGCTATTTGAATGGCATGACTACCGCAAACCCTTCCATGAGAGGCCATCATGTTCAACGGTATTTTGATCAATAAAGACGACAACGGTTACCGCGCCAACCTGCAACAGATCAACGAAGAGCAGTTGCCCGAAGGCGATGTCACGGTCAACGTCGCCTACAGCACGTTGAATTTCAAGGACGGTCTGGCGATTACCGGCAGCAGCCCGGTGGTGCGCAAATTTCCGCTGGTGCCGGGGATTGATCTGGCGGGCACGGTCGAAGTCAGTTCCCATCCTGACTATAAAGTGGGCGACCAGGTGCTGCTCAATGGCTGGGGCGTCGGCGAAAGCCATTGGGGTGGCCTGGCGCAGAAGGCACGGCTCAATGGTGACTGGCTGATTCCACTGCCCAAGGCTTTTACGGCAGCACAGGCGATGGCCGTCGGTACCGCCGGATACACTGCAATGCTGTGCATTCTGGCGCTCGAACGTAATGGTGTGACCCCGGAGCAGGGCGAGGTACTCGTCACTGGCGCTAACGGCGGTGTCGGCAGTTTCGCTATCGCGCTGCTCAGCAAGCTAGGCTATCGAGTAGTGGCGTCCACCGGCCGGGTGTCCGAGCATGAATACCTGAAGCAGTTGGGCGCCAGCGAAATCATCGACCGCGCGACCCTCTCCGAGCCGGGCAAACCGCTGGCCAAGGAACGCTGGGCAGCGGTAATCGACTCGGTCGGCAGCCATACGTTGGCCAATGCCTGCGCCAGTACGCGTGAAGAAGGTACCGTCGCCGCGTGCGGTCTGGCGCAGGGCATGGATTTTCCAGCGTCGGTAGCGCCGTTCATTTTGCGTGGTGTCACCTTGGTGGGTATCAACAGCGTGACCCAACCCAAGGCGCGTCGCCTTGAGGCGTGGGATCGTCTGGCCAGGGATCTGGACTTCACTTTGCTGCCATTGATCAGTCATGAAATTGCCTTGAGCGAAGTCATTGAAGCCGCGCCAAAACTACTGGCCGGACAACTTCGCGGACGGGTTGTGGTTGACGTCAATCGCTGATTCAGTCGCTAAGGCTGCGTCTCGCGCTCAAGCAATTGCCGTTTGCGCTCCACCCCCCAGCGGTAGCCCGAGAGATTGCCATCGCTGCGCACCACGCGGTGGCAAGGGATCGCCACCGCCAGGCGGTTAGCCCCGCACGCTTGAGCCACGGCGCGCATGGAGGTCGGCGCGCCGATGCGCTGGGCGATCTCGGTGTAACTGGCGGTGCTGCCGAGCGGAATTTCCCGAAGCGCCTGCCAGACGCGTTCCTGAAAAGCCGTGCCGCGCACATCCAGCGGCAAATCCAGGCCAATGGCCGGTGTCTCGATGAAACCCACCACTTTGGCGATCAACTGTTCAAATCCAGAGTCGGCGCCAATCAGGTTCGCCTTGCGGAACTGGTCCTGGAGGTCACACACCAGTTGGTGAGGATCGTCGCCTAGCAGGATCGCGCAAACGCCGCGTTCGCTCTGTGCCACCAGAATCGCCCCGAGTGAACATTGTCCGACGGCGAATCGAATGTCGTTGTTCCGCCCGGCGGCGCGGTAGTCGCCGGGCTTCATTCCCAACAACTGATCGGCGGCTTCATAAAAACGGCTGTTGGAATTGAAACCCGCGTCATACAGCGCATCGGTCACAGAACCTCCGTCCGCCAGACGTTCACGGACTTTGCGCGAGCGGTGCGCACTGGCGTAACCCTTGGGCGTCAGTCCTGTCGCGGCTTTGAATACACGGTGGAAATGAAAGGGGCTTAACCCGGCTTTCTCAGCGAGTTCGTTGAGTGCCGGCAAGGTTTCGGCGGACTCGATCTGGCGGCAGGCTGTCGCCACCGTGGCGGCATGCTGAGCGCTCACGTCACTTTGATCCTTGCTCGCTCGTTTGCTGGGGCGATAACCGGCGGCTTCAGCCTGTTGGGCGGTGTCGAAGAACTCGACATTCTGTGGTTTCGGCAACCGCGCAAGACTGCTCGGGCGGCAGTAAATGCCAGTGGTTTTCACGGCATAGACAAATTGCCCGTCTGCCCTTGGATCCCGCGCTACCACGGCGGCCCAACGTGGATCGTCTTCAGCGTTGACGCGGGTTGAAAGCGTTTTCATGGTGGGTAATCCGTTGACCTGTTTGATTCAGGTTAACCAGCGTGGGTGGACGCGACACTCCGGGCCTTGCGGTCAAACTTTTGCAGCTTAGCCAGCAACGCGAAAAGTCAGATTGATCCGTTGTTCACCCAGTCGTGGATGCCGACCCTGCTTGATCGGCAAAACCCCATGAAAGCGCAAACGATCGACGCCGCCCCAGATCACCATATCGCCATGCAGCAAAGGAATTCGCTGGCTCTTGTCGCTTCGAGCGAATCCGCCGAACAGAAACATCGCCGGCAACCCTAGCGACAGCGAAACGATCGGCGCCGCGTAGGCGTTTTCGTCTTTGTCCTGATGCAATGACATCTTCGCGCCGGGGACATATCGGTTGATGAGGCAGGAATCTGCCTTGAAGTCGGAAAACCCCGATTCCAGCGCCGCCGCATGCGCCAGCTCAGCAAACACTGCTGGCATCGGCGGCCAGGGCAATCCGCTGAGCGGATCGACACGCGAGTAACGATAGCCGCTGCGATCGGTGATCCAGCCCAGCTCCCCACAACTGCTGGTGCCCACCGACATGCTGAAACCGCCCGGTGTGACCATGTGGCGAAGCGGGGCGGCGACAAGAATGGCATCCAGCGCCGGCAGCAATTGCTCGATAAGCGGCAGGGCCAATCCGCGAAGCACCCACGATTGTTCGCCGATCTGTTCGGCGCGTGATTGTTGTGCGGGTTCGTTGTCAGCGAACAAATCGAACGTGTGAGGCTGCATGGCGGTTATGTGGCGTCGTGAAAGATGATGCCTAGGGTATGCCTTTTTCCACTGTGCAGGCGACTGACACCATGACGCATGGTCACCCGATAGTCACCGCGCACGCCTTTGACCGGACGTTGGTTGACGGCAAAAATCACCGCGTCGCCTTTCTTCAAGTCCAGCACTTGCGGCCGGGACTGCATGCGCGGGCGTTGCTCGGTGAGCACAAACTCGCCACCGGTAAAGTCGTGCCCGGGCTCTGACAGAAGAATTGCCACTTGCAGCGGATAAACCCGTTCGCCATACAGGTCTTGATGCAGGCAGTTGTAGTCCTGTGGGCCG
Source organism: Pseudomonas sp. NPDC087639 (assembly GCF_044743385.1). Lineage (NCBI taxonomy): Bacteria > Pseudomonadati > Pseudomonadota > Gammaproteobacteria > Pseudomonadales > Pseudomonadaceae > Pseudomonas > Pseudomonas sp. NPDC087639. The sequence goes on from NZ_JBIUWI010000001.1 coordinate 64,979, forward strand.
TACTGCAATAACAGTGGAGTAGGGCGTAACTGCCCGGCGCTATGACAGCTCTGCAGAAATGCTGCGTGGGTCGGCGGGAAGCGAGTGGGCAGGCCCATCCGTTCGTGCCAGCGGTTGGCGATTGGCACCAGGCGCGGATAGAGCGCAGTGCGCAGACGTTCTACGGTCGTGGGAAGTGGATAGCGGAAGTACTTGTATTCGCCGCGACCGAAACCGTGGCGGGCCATGATGACCTGCGAACGAAACGGTTCGGTCTGCGAATACAGGCCGCTCAAGCGATCACAGCTCTCGCCATGCAGCAGCGAACGGATGATCGCGCAGCCGTCCTGATCCAGTTGCTGTTCCAGGCTGGCCCAGTCGAGCGCATCCAGCCGGGAGGGAGACATCGACATGCTGACTCCTTGACTCAAGGTCGAGGCGGTCAGTCTAGGCAGGCCCCAGCGGCAGATCACTCCGCCGCTTGCGGTTGAATTCCTGCCGCAGTCTTACAGCGCTTTACTGACGGCGATCTCGCTGATCACGTCTTCGCTCTGGCCGTGGATCGCGTCCAGCGCAGCTTTGGCTTCTTCGGCGGTGCCGTTTTCCAGCTGCGCGAACTCGAAGCGGCGTTCACCGTTGAGTTTGTACTTGATGACGTATTTGGTCGTTTGGGCCACGGTCATGAATACCTGTCTGTGTGGGCGGGGCGGCTCAGCTGAGTTTGGAGCTGGAGCGGCGGATGATCTTGATCGAATGCGTCAGCGTCGGTTTGCGTGTAACGCTGATTGCCCGGGTGGTGACGGTGTCGATGGTGATGTTCCAGAAACCGGTGCTCGGCGCGGTGATACGCGCCGGGAACGTGTCGAAAGCGCCGCCGTGGTAAGAGTGACGACCGCCATTTTTGAAGCTGCGGAAGTTGGCGTCGCTCATCAAACGGATGTTGCAGGTTTGCGAGCACTGGATGACGACGATGTCGTCTTCGTTGAGGTGCTCGCGCTGGTGAATGAATTTCATGGGCGCCTCCAGAAGGGCTTTTTCTACTAAATCAAAACGATAGCTTGTAATTGCGCGCAGTTTATCAGCCCGCACGGGTTATTATCGGGCCGTCGGGCGTTGCTTTGACAATTTTGAACAGATATTCGCGATTGGATGCGGGTTAAATGCAGAAGGCCCCGGAGAAAAACGGCATTTTTGCTGTCGGACGGTCTTTAACGGAGGTTTTGTATGAAGTGGGGTGTGGTGTGTCTGCCGTTGGTTTTGGCTGTGGGTGGTTGTGCGAGCGTTTCCGAAATCAATGAAACGCTGCCGACTGTGAGCGTGATCTCCGGAAAGAAACCCCAGGAGTACGCGCAGTGCCTGACCGAAAAACTGGCTGACAGCCGCGGCGCGTTGCAGGTGCAACCCCACAAGGATGGGGTTCGCGTTATTGTTCCGGGCAAACTGTCCTCAGGCCCGGCCGCCGTATTCGATATCGAAGATCGCTCCGGCGGCAGCAGCATCAAGCTGCATGAGCGCATGTCCAATGTGCCTGTTCGCCCGCACGATGTGCGTAACGCTGCCAATGCGTGTATTTCCGGCTGATAGACTGTGGGTCATCAGCATCGATGCCGTCACAGTCATGCTGTGACGGCATTTTCATTTATGGAGTCGCGATGAAGCGAGAGCAAGTGCGGGAGCGCCATGTAGAGGGCCTAATCTCTGCCACCCATGTAATCCAGAACCCGGCGAATTCGGGCGAGTGGATCGTATTTTTCAAGAAAAGCGCCGGCCGCAGCTACTTTCTGGTGGACGAGAACGACGAAGTCGAGTCATTCAATCGACTCGACGATCTGATCGAAGTCGTACGCGGGCTCGGAATCAAATTCGCTGAAATTCACATGTAGCGTCTATTTGCAGACCACCACCACGCTGCGGTTCTTGTAGTTGCCGACATCGACGCCCAGTGTCTTGTCGCTTTCCTTAGGCGCTGGCGTACCGTCGGTGCCGATGATGCGATAGCCGGTGCCTGCGCAAGAGGCGTCTGCCTTCTCATAGCAGGTGGCCCAGGAGTTGGCTTCGCCGGAGCAGTCGATGGTCAGGCCCTGTTCGCCGTTGTTCAGGGTGGTAGGTTCGGAAGTGGCACAGCCGCTCAGTACCAGTACCGCAATCAGTGGCAAAAATCCTTTCATGTTCATAGTTGTCGTCTTCAGCGAGGGGGGGACTAGACGCTCTGACAGCGCCGGTGTGAAAAGGTTATAGCGATTGGCCACTTGTTTGCGACTGTTGTTTGGCCAGACACAAAAAAGCCCTGCACGATGGCAGGGCTCTGCTTGCGCCGCTGGAGATCAATCCTGATCTTTATCTTTGCCGCGACGCTTCGCCGACGCTGGGGTATCGGTGAACACCGATGCTACATCAGTCGCCAGCTGTTCGCTGTCGAATGGCCCGGCGACGTGTTCGCCATTGGTAGTAGTCAGAGTCCACTTGCCGTCTTTCTTGTCGATCACATACCCGTTGATGATTTTTACCGCGGCCATCTATCTGTCTCGTTCGCTGGTTCAAAGTCGCCATGATACCGGCAAATGCTCGCATTGGGGGGCGATGAGCGTATGGTGGTTCTGCTTGCCGGCATCTTTGAGCTACGCTGATCTGGTTGCGCAAATATGCCGATGGAACTATCAGCGAGAATATTTCTCTATGTTGGCATCGGTTAGCCAGTGCGGGGCATTGTAAGGTGCACGCCGCCTGATTAGACTGCGCCGAAACTCGTACACACAGCCCTTTCAAGGACTTATATGATCAAGAAATGCTTGTTCCCAGCAGCCGGTTACGGTACTCGCTTCCTGCCAGCGACTAAAGCCATGCCCAAAGAAATGCTGCCGGTGGTAAACAAGCCACTGATCCAGTACGGCGTTGAAGAAGCTCTGGACGCTGGCCTGACTGAAATCTCGATCGTTACCGGTCGTGGCAAGCGCGCTCTGGAAGACCACTTCGACATCAGCTACGAGCTGGAAAACCAGATCAAGGGCACCGACAAGGAGAAATACCTGGTTGGCATCCGCAAACTGCTGGACGAGTGCTCGTTCTCCTACACCCGTCAGACCGAAATGAAAGGTCTGGGCCACGCGATCCTGACCGGTCGCCCGCTGATCGGTGACGAACCGTTCGCCGTGGTGCTGGCGGACGACCTGTGTGTCAACCTCGAAGGCGACGGCGTACTGACCCAGATGGTCAAGCTGTACAAGCAATTCCGCTGCTCGATTGTGGCCATCCAGGAAGTCGATCCGCAGGAAACCAACAAGTACGGCGTTATCTCCGGCGAGATGATCCGCGACGACATCTACCGCGTTCACAGCATGGTCGAGAAGCCAAAGCCGGAAGATGCTCCGTCGAACCTGGCAATCATCGGTCGTTACATCCTGACCCCGGACATCTTCGACCTGATCGAGCAGACCGAGCCAGGCAAGGGCGGCGAAATCCAGATCACCGACGCCCTGATGAAACAAGCCCAGAACGGCTGCGTAATGGCCTACAAGTTCAAAGGCAAGCGTTTCGACTGCGGTGGCGCTGAAGGCTACATCGACGCGACCAACTTCTGCTTCGAAAACTTCTACAAGACTGGCAAGGCTTACTGATAGCGCTTGATCCGTCTGTACGAAAAAGCCACCTTCGGGTGGCTTTTTCATTTTCCGTCCTTATATGGATAGCAGTGCTTGCCCAATGGATGTCTACAGGTATGCTGATCCCCTGCCGAGGAGATAGAAATGGCCTACGATTTTGACCTTTATGTGATTGGTGCCGGTTCCGGCGGTGTGCGGGCTGCGCGTTTTGCTGCCGGGTTCGGTGCGAAAGTGGCGGTTGCCGAGAGCCGTTATCTGGGCGGGACCTGCGTCAACGTTGGCTGCGTGCCGAAAAAACTGTTGGTGTACGGCGCGCATTTTGCCGAAGACTTTGAGCAGTCCGCAGGCTTCGGCTGGAGCCTGGGTGAGGCGGATTTTGATTGGTCGACGTTGATCGCCAACAAGGATCGCGAGATCAATCGCCTTAACGGCATCTATCGCAATCTGCTGGTTAACAGTGGCGTGACCCTGCACGAGGCGCACGCCAAAATCGTCGGCCCGCATGAGGTTGAGGTGAATGGTGAGCGCTTCACGGCCAAAAATATTCTGATTGCTACCGGTGGCTGGCCGCAGATTCCGGAGATCCCGGGGCATGAGCACGCGATCAGCTCCAATCAGGCGTTCTTCCTTAAAGAGTTGCCCAAGCGTGTATTGGTTGTGGGCGGTGGTTACATCGCGGTCGAATTCGCGGGGATTTTCCATGGTCTCGGCGCGAACACCACATTGCTGTACCGCGGCGATCTGTTCCTGCGCGGTTTCGACGGTTCGGTACGCAAGCATTTGCAGGAAGAGTTGACCAAGCGTGGCATGGATCTGCAATTCAACGCCGACATTGCACGCATCGACAAGCAAGCCGACGGCAGCCTGAAAGCCACGCTCAAGGATGGCCGCGTGCTGGAGGCGGATTGCATCTTCTACGCCACAGGTCGCCGTCCGATGCTGGACAATCTGGGGCTGGAAAACACTGACGTGCAGCTCGATGACAAAGGCTTCATCAAGGTCGACGAGCAGTATCAGACCAGCGAGCCATCGATTCTGGCGTTGGGCGATGTGATCGGTCGTGTGCAGTTGACGCCGGTGGCGTTGGCTGAAGGTATGGCGGTAGCGCGGCGTCTGTTCAAGCCGGAGCAATACCGTCCGGTTGATTACAAGATGATCCCGACGGCGGTGTTCAGTCTGCCGAACATTGGCACTGTCGGCTTGACCGAGGAAGAGGCGCGCGATGCAGGTCACGATGTGGTGATCTTCGAGAGCCGCTTCCGGCCGATGAAGCTGACCCTGACCGAATGTCAGGAGAAAACGCTGATGAAGCTGGTGGTCGACGGCAAGACCGACAAAGTGCTCGGTTGTCACATGGTCGGCCCGGACGCGGGCGAAATCGTCCAAGGCCTGGCGATCGCGTTGAAAGCTGGCGCGACCAAGCGCGACTTCGACGACACGATCGGGGTACACCCGACCGCCGCCGAAGAGTTTGTCACCATGCGTACGCCGGTCGGCGCTTAAGCGTCCTTCGGTTTGGCCGAGTCTGGCGCTGCCGCAACGGTAGCCGCCAGACGCTGGCTCTCTTCCAGGCTCGCCCGAGCTTTGCTCAATGCCTTCTCGAGTGACTGATTAAGCTGCGTTTGCTCTTCGGCGTTCTGCTTGAGCGTCTGGGTTTCCAGTGATGCCACGCGCAAGCGTTCCTGGAGGAGGGTGCGCTCGCTGTCGACGCGGGTCGCTTGCTCCAGCAGTTGATCCTGGCGCTGGTTGCTGTGCTTGAGCTGATCCTGCATCAGGCTCAGTTCGCGCTGGGTGCCGCGGTTTTCGGTAAGCAGGCGTTCGTTGTCACGGTGCAGTTGAGTGATCTCGTCCTGACGTACCAGCGCACTCTGTTGCGCCTGGCGCAGTTCTGCCTGCAACTGCTGCACTTGCCCTTCGTGGCGACTCTGTTCCTGTTCGCGCTGTTCTTTGGTGGCGTTGCGGTAATGCTCCAGCGCGTCGCGGGCATGCAGATGCTTTTCTTCCAGTGAGCGAATCTGCTCGTCCTTGTCCTGCAAGCGCAACTCAAAATCGGCCAATGCCTGATTCAGGCCGGCGTTGCGGGTTTGTTCGGTCTGCAGCATTGAGCGGGTGTTGCCCAGCGCTTCGGATTCACGTTCCAGTGCGGCGCCTTGTATCTCGTGCTGTTGCTCCAGTTGTTCCAGTGTCTGGCGCAGCTGTTTCAGTTCGGATTCGAGTGTCTCTCGCTGTTCTTCAAACTGCTCGCGAGCCTGCTCGATAGGCTCTTGTGCCTGTTCTTTCAGTCTCTGTGCAAGGCGTGAAACCAGTGCGGTCAGCTCATCATCGATCGGCTCGGCCGACGCTTCGACGAGCGGGGCGCCGTCATCCAGCTCTTTCAAATAACGATGGATCGTGGTTTTCGAGCCGGTATTGCCCATTTCAATGCGTACTGCATCGATGCTCGGGTGTTCGCCGCGGGCCAGGATCGCTGTGCGCGCGATCTGAACCAGTGCTTTGGTAATGCCGCCACGGGCCATGTGAACTCCTACGGTTACGTACTGTGGTACATGCCACTAAAGTACGCAGTGTACCATCTGAGGAATAAAGGTAAATCTTTGAAATTAAAGAGGCGGGATATACTGGTATTACCCAGTGTCAGACGGCAAAATGCGTTTCTGCATCCTTGAATCAGTACGCTAGAGAAAACAGCCCATGAGCGACCTCGATCGCTACCTGCAAGCCGCCACCCGTGATAACACCCGCCGCAGTTATCGCGCGGCCATCGAGCATTTCGAAATCACCTGGGGTGGTTTCTTGCCGGCCACAGCAGAAAGTGTTGCGCGTTATCTGGTGGCGCATGCGGGCGTGCTGTCGATCAACACGTTGAAGTTGCGTTTATCTGCGCTGGCGCAATGGCACAACAGTCAGGGGTTTGCCGATCCGACAAAGGCGCCGATGGTGCGCAAGGTGTTCAAAGGCATTCGGGCGCTGCATCCGGCGCAGGAAAAACAGGCCGAGCCTTTGCAGTTGCAGGATCTGGAGCGCGTTGTCGATTGGCTGGAACAAGAGATTCAAACCGCCAGAGAACAACAGGATCGTCCGTTGTTGCTCAAGGCTTATCGCGACCGGGCGCTGATTCTTCTGGGCTTCTGGCGCGGCTTCCGCAGTGATGAGTTGTGCCGCTTGCAGATTGAGCATGTGCAAGCGCACGCAGGACGTGGCATTACGTTGTATCTGCCGCGCAGCAAAGGCGACCGGGAAAACCTTGGCCAGACCTACCAGACCCCGGCACTGTTGAAGCTGTGCCCGGTGCAGGCTTACATCGACTGGATCACCGAAGTGGCGCTCGTGCGCGGTCCGGTGTTCCGCGGTATCGATCGCTGGGGCAATTTGAACGAGGAGGGCTTGCATGCCAACAGCATCATCCCGTTATTGCGCCAGGCTCTGGAGCGTGCCGGGATTGCCGCCGAACGTTACACCAGCCACTCGTTGCGCCGCGGCTTCGCAACGTGGGCGCATCAAAGCGGCTGGGATCTCAAATCACTGATGAGTTACGTAGGCTGGAAGGATATGCAGTCAGCCATGCGCTATGTTGAAGCCAGCCCCTTTCAAGAGATGGCTCGGATTACGGATAAACCGGCTTCGTCGTAGATATCGTTTTCTTCTATTAATACAGTTTGCTAATAGCGAAAACAAATCAGCAGCATCAGGTTTGCCAATGAGCCATCCGTCGAGTGAGTGGGTAGGATTCACCCCATCAACTTCATAACCCCTGACCGAGAGTCATCAATGCCTATCATCAACAGCCAAGTAAAACCGTTCAAAGCTACCGCGTTCAAAAACGGCGACTTCGTTCAAGTCTCGGACGCTGACCTGAAAGGCAAGTGGTCGGTGGTGTTCTTCTATCCAGCTGACTTCACCTTCGTTTGCCCAACCGAACTGGAAGACCTGGCTGACAACTACGCTGCCTTCCAGAAGCTGGGCGTAGAGATCTACAGCGTTTCCACCGACACCCACTTCGCTCACGCTGCCTGGCACAACACTTCGCCAGCCATCGGCAAAATCGAATACACCATGATCGGCGACCCGACCCACGCCATCTCCCGCAATTTCGACGTACTGATCGAAGAAGCTGGCTTGGCTGACCGTGGCACCTTCGTGATCAACCCTGAAGGCCAGATCAAAATCGTTGAACTGAACGATGGCGGCGTTGGCCGTGACGCTTCCGAGCTGCTGCGCAAAATCAAGGCTGCTCAGTATGTTGCCGCTCACCCGGGCGAAGTTTGCCCAGCCAAGTGGAAAGAAGGTGAGGCCACTCTGGCTCCGTCCCTGGACCTGGTCGGCAAGATCTAAGTCTGTGACACGCAACTCAGGGCGGAACTCCGCACCTACTTAAGTAAGCTGCACCGCCCAATAGAAAAGCCCGGGCGAGATTCGCTCGGGCTTTTTTTCGCCTCAAATAAAGGAAATCGCCCGTATGTTGGACGCCAATCTTAAAGCCCAGTTGAAATCGTACCTGGAACGGGTCACCCAGCCGATCGAGATCGTTGCTTCTCTCGACGACGGTGCGAAATCCCGTGAAATGCTGGAACTGCTGAAAGACGTTGCCAGTCTTTCGAGCCAAATTACCCTGATCGACAGCGGTGATGATGCGCGCAAGCCATCGTTCTCGATCAATCGCCCGGGCGCTGACATCAGTCTGCGCTTCGCCGGCATCCCGATGGGCCACGAATTCACTTCGCTGGTGCTGGCCCTGCTGCAAGTCGGTGGCCACCCATCGAAAGCCAGTGTTGAAGTGATCGAGCAGATCCGCTCGCTCAAAGGTGAGTTCAGCTTCGAGACTTACTTCTCGCTGTCCTGCCAGAACTGCCCGGACGTCGTCCAGGCACTGAATCTGATGGCCGTACTCAACCCGAACATCCGCCACGTCGCCATTGACGGCGCGCTGTTCCAGGACGAAGTCAACGATCGCAAGATCATGGCCGTGCCAAGCATCTACTTGAATGGTGAGAACTTCGGCCAGGGCCGTATGGGCCTGGAAGAAATCCTCGCCAAACTAGACACTGGTGCCATCGAGCGTCAAGCCGAGAAAATCAGCGCCAAAGAAGCCTTCGACGTGCTGGTCGTCGGCGGTGGCCCGGCCGGTGCTTCGGCAGCTATTTACGCTGCACGTAAAGGCATTCGTACTGGCGTTGCGGCTGAGCGTTTCGGCGGTCAGGTGCTGGACACCATGGCCATCGAGAATTTCATTTCCGTGCAGGAAACCGAAGGCCCAAAACTGGCCACTGCACTGGAAGAACACGTCAAACAGTACGACGTCGACATCATGAACCTGCAACGCGCCGACAAATTGATCCCGGGCAAAAACGGCGAGTTGCATGAAGTTCGCTTCGCCAGCGGCGCGACCCTCAAAGCCAAGAGCGTGATTCTGGCGACCGGTGCACGGTGGCGTGAAATGAACGTGCCGGGCGAGCAGGAGTACCGCAACAAAGGTGTGGCGTACTGCCCGCACTGCGACGGTCCGCTCTTCAAAGGCAAGCGTGTCGCGGTGATTGGCGGTGGTAACTCCGGCGTTGAAGCGGCGATTGACCTGGCCGGTATCGTGTCTCACGTAACCTTGCTTGAGTTTGATGTACAGCTGCGTGCTGACGCCGTATTGCAGCGCAAGTTGCACAGCCTGCCGAACGTCACTGTGATCACCAGTGCGCAAACCACCGAAGTCACCGGCAATGGTGAGAAGGTCAACGGCCTGCGTTACAAGGATCGCAAGACTGACGAACTGCGCAACGTCGAGCTGGAAGGGATCTTTGTGCAGATCGGTCTGCTGCCGAACACCGATTGGCTCAAAGGCACTATCGAGCTGTCGCCACGCGGCGAGATCATTGTCGATAATCGTGGTGAGACGTCGATACCGGGCATCTTCGCTGCCGGTGACGTGACCACTGTGCCGTACAAGCAGATCGTGATCGCGGTCGGCGAGGGCGCCAAGGCTTCGCTGAGCGCGTTCGATCACTTGATCCGTACTTCGGCTCCGGCGTAAACGCCAAGCCTTAAAGCACAAAACCCCATGAGTGATCATGGGGTTTTGTGTGGGTGTTACAAAAGATCGCAGCCTGCCGCAGCCTGCGATCTTTTTACATCGGTGCTGGCTGGATGATCTCAACCCAATAGCCATCCGGGTCCTTGATAAACGCCAGACTCTTCATGCGGCCATCGGTGAGGCGTTTCTGGAAATCACAGCCCAGTTCTTCAAAACGCGCGCAAGCGGCGACGATATCCGGCACCGAGATGCAGATGTGGCCGAAACCACGCGGGTCGGTGTTGCCGTTGTGATAGGCAAACTCAGCATCGTTTTCGGTGCCGTGGTTGTGGGTCAATTCCAGAATGCCCGGGATCGACTTCATCCACTCGGTGCGGGCGGCGGCGTCGGCAGGGATCTGCGCTTTGTCGACCAGGGCCAGGAAGTACAGGCTGAACTCGGCTTCCGGGAAGTCGCGTTTCTCGACCAGCGAGAAACCCATCACGCGTGTGTAGAAGTCCAGCGACTGGGTGATGTTCTTCACACGCAGCATGGTGTGGTTGAAAACGAAGTTGTGGGTTGCGCCGTCCGGGGTGGCAGTGACGCCAGGGAAAGTGTTCAGTTCGTGCAGGCTCATAGGCCCTCCGTAACAATGGGGCGAGTGAATGGGCGCAATGATACGCATGCCTGCCGGCATCGCCAAACCCAAAGCGCGGGCTTGCTCTGTGTGCGGGTGGGCCTCAGACTTTGTGGCTCAATCTGCGAGTGTTGCCTGCAATGATCCGACTGTTCAAAACCCTGTTCGTTTTCTTTGGCCTGGCGTTTGTCGCGCCGGCCGTGTTTGCCGACCCGCCACGCATCACTTGGCCCGCAGGTTGGGAGGTCGAAGCGCTGGCTGATACCGCGCCACAGGTTTTCCGGCAGCGGGCGGTGAAGAATGATGCCGATGGCAATCAAGTGATGGTGATGGAATTGACCATGACTCAGGTGGAGCCGGGTCATCAGGTCAATTTGCAGGGCGTGTTGCTGGAAATGCGCAAGTCGATACAAAAGGACTTTTTTCAGGGGGGTTATCAGAGTGTCTGCAACAAGGTGCATCCTGCGACGCTCGGTTCTTTGTCTGCTCTGGAGACGACTTGTACGGTGACTGAAAACGGTCGGCATGTGTTATCGCAAACGCTCGTCGCAGCCATCGAAGCGGATAAGGCTTATGTCCTATCGTATGCCGGTCAGGCTGACGTCTATAAGGCGAGTTCAGACGAAATAGCAGCAGTGAAAAACAGCCTCAAACTTTAGACGCCTGCTCTATTCAAGACAGGATTAGATACCCGAAGGGATTAAGCATAAAGTTTAACGTTGCTCCGGGTCGCAACATCGAGCAGCAAAATGTTTAGCTCGCTGGCTCGGAAACGTTACAGAAAAGTCGCAACTTTAACGATGAAATTCATTTCATTTGTTAGATATTGTCAATAAAAAAAGCCCTGCGTATGCAGGGCTTTTTGTTGGCGTCAGATTAACCGCGCAACCAGGAGTCAACGGTGCCTGCACCGTATTGTTCCTTCCAGGCTTTCAGGCCACGGTGGTTGCCGCCCTTGGTCTCAATCAGTTCACCGGTATGCGGGTTGTGATAGACCTTGACCACGCGAGCGCGGCGGGTTTTAGGTGCTGCAGCGGTTTGCAGGCCGGATTTAGCCGGATTCGGGTCGAGAATGGCGATGATGTCTTTCAGGCCTTTGCCGTAGGTTTTCATCAGCCCCTGGAGCTTTTCTTCGAATTCGATTTCTTTCTTGAGCCCGGCATCGTTCTTCAGTGATTCCAACTGCTTGAGCTGTTCCTGAAGGGCCTTTTCAGCTGCACGAAATTCAGCGAGTCTGGACAATATCTTTACTCCAATAGTGTATTTGGCTGATACCAACCGCAAACAAAGCTATAAGCCAAGAGCCCTGTAGCGACTCGGTGATAATTGGCTCACCTGCCAATCTTTGCGCAGGCACGAAAAATTGTAGTTGTTAATGCCTCTGGAGTAAATCCTGATGTTGTCTTCATGTAACAGCAGTGGACTTTTTGTATCAATTTGGTGCGCCTTGTCGGCGTGTCACGCTTAAGTCAATTTAGTTAATGGTGACTTAATGCACTAATGAAGTCTGCCGCCGGCATGGGTTTGCCGTACAGATAGCCCTGTAGAAAGTTGACCTTGTGCGCGGTCAGATAGTCGGCTTGCGCCTGAGTTTCGACACCTTCGGCAACAATGCCCAGATCAAGCTTGGCCGAGAGTTCGATGATGGAGTCCAGTATGTGCCGTGAGAGCGCATCGATGCCGATCATGGCAACGAAGCTCTGGTCGATCTTGAGGAAGTCCACATTGAATTTGCGCAAGTAACCAAGACTCGAATGACCGGTGCCGAAGTCGTCGATGGCGATCATCACGCCCAGCGCGCGCAACTGTTCGAACAGTTGTCGTGTCGTGTCGGTGGGCTCGATCAGCTCGCGCTCGGTGAGCTCCAGCACCAAGTGGATGCTGTCGGGAACGAAGGCGGCGAGAAACTCGCGGCAATCCTTCACCAGTACCAGATCCTGACAATGGCTTGCCGTGATGTTTATGCCGATGTGAAACGGTGTGGCGAAGGTCGATGACTGTGGCCCGAGCAATGCTGCGGTCTGCTGCATCAAGGCGCGGGTCATCGGCACGATCAGGCCCGAATGCTCGGCGAACGGGATAAACAGATCCGGACGCACCAGGCCTTCCTTGGGGTGATTCCAGCGCATCAGGACTTCGGCGCCCGACCATTTCTTGCTATCGCCATGAACCACGGGCTGGAAGTACGGAATGAACTCGCCGGCTTCCAGGGCACGGAGCATTTCATGGCTCGGCGAAGTGGAGCGCTTTTGCAAGACGTGCCCGATTGCGCCGGAGACCACACCAAAAAAAATCAGCAGGCTGAACAGCGGCGGGTATTCGTGGGCCATATAACGCCAGGTTTCACCGCTGGGAAATCCGGCAGACACGTTGAATGCATAGCGGGAAGAATCCAGCATGCTTTGCGCTACCGGGAAAGCGGGCAGGGCACCTTGATGGACTTTGCCATCGGCGGACAACCAGTTGTCGCCCACTTGCAGCAACAGCAGCGTCTGCCGGCCGATCAGGCGCAGCATGTTGCTCAAGTGATAGCCATCCAGTGTCGTCAATGCACCGCCGCGACCTTCACTGAGTCGATACACCAGCAATGCCGTATTGGGCGTCACCGGGTTGCCGTTCATCAACCACAACTTGCCATCGTTGTAGTCGCCGGCATTGACGGCTTCCTTATAGTCTCCGAACAACGAGCTGCAATAGAGGTTGTCTTCCCACACCAGATTGGTGGAGCGTACGAAAGGGCGGCGGGTGACTTGCTCGCGCAGGGCCAATTTGACGTCTTCGCAGCGTTGGCCGGCCAGTGGGAGCAGTTCCTGAGCGGCTTGGGCGGTGTTGTCGAGCATCAATTCAAACTGACGCAACGCCTCCTCGGCGGTCTGTTGTGAACTTTGCTGCAGCGTTCGTCCCGCCTGCACATAAAGAATTAAGCTGCCCAGTAAAATCGGGAGCAAGCCACTGAACAGCGTGACGACGATGCGGGTCATGCGCTTGCGGCGGGTTCTGATAGTTAAAGGCATGAGCGCATCCTGTCGCATGAAAGTGGGATCTTGAATGCAGGCCGGGCAACGGCGCATCACTGAGAAACTGCTCAGTTAGAAGGGATGATAGATGGCCGTTCACGCTTGCGCCGCTCATCGTCAGCTAGGCGTGCGGCCAACTCTATAAGTAGCCGCGCTGGCCATCTGCCGGGGATGTGCGGAATGCAGGGCAATATACGTTAGCAACAATCTCCTTGCACCAGCGCCAAAAAAGCGGATTTTATAGAGAGGGCAGACAACCCTATTTACGCTGTGTAGAATCGGGTTACGCATACAATAATAATCGTCTTCTGGCAGCAGAAGCCTCGCCCGCAAGAGCCTTGGGTCGACAATGAAGATATTCGGGTTTCAACTGATCTACGGTGACTTCCTCGCCCGCAGTGTGCGTGGCATCTCCTGCGCGCCACCCACCGGTCTCAGCATTACTGACAAATAACCCTGGTTAATTGATAAGAAATGATGAGGCGCCACCATGGCAGATTTATACGAAAACCCAATGGGCCTGATGGGCTTTGAATTCATCGAGCTCGCATCGCCTGTTCCTGGCACCCTTGAGCCGATCTTCGAGATCATGGGCTTCACCAAAGTCGCGACCCACCGCTCCAAGAACGTGCACCTGTATCGTCAGGGCGCGATCAACCTGATCCTCAACAACGAACCGAACAGCGTTGCTTCGTACTTCGCAGCCGAGCACGGCCCGTCGGTATGTGGCATGGCGTTCCGGGTCAAGGATTCGCAAAAAGCCTACAACCGTGCACTGGAACTCGGCGCCCAGCCGATCCACATCGAAACCGGTCCCATGGAACTGAACCTGCCAGCGATCAAAGGCATTGGCGGTGCGCCGCTGTACCTGATCGACCGTTTCGGCGAAGGCAGTTCTATCTATGACATCGACTTCGTCTTCATCGAAGGCGTTGACCGCAACCCGGTCGGTGCCGGCCTGAAGATCATCGATCACCTGACCCACAACGTGTACCGCGGTCGCATGGCTTACTGGGCGAACTTCTACGAGAAGCTGTTCAATTTCCGCGAAATTCGTTACTTCGACATCAAGGGCGAATACACCGGCCTGACGTCGAAAGCGATGACTGCGCCGGACGGCATGATCCGCATCCCGCTGAACGAAGAGTCCTCGAAGGGCGCCGGGCAGATCGAAGAGTTCCTGATGCAGTTCAATGGCGAGGGCATCCAGCACGTCGCGTTCCTCTCCGACGACCTGATCAAGACCTGGGATCACCTGAAAAAAATCGGCATGCGCTTCATGACCGCGCCGCCGGAAACCTATTACGAAATGCTCGAAGGCCGCCTGCCGAACCACGGCGAACCGGTTGATCAACTGCAAGCGCGCGGCATTCTGCTCGATGGTTCGTCGGAGCAGGGCGACAAGCGTCTGCTGCTGCAGATCTTCTCGGAAACCCTGATGGGGCCGGTGTTCTTCGAATTCATTCAGCGTAAAGGCGACGATGGTTTCGGCGAGGGCAACTTCAAGGCGCTGTTCGAATCGATCGAGCGTGACCAGGTGCGTCGTGGCGTACTCGCGACCGAGTAACCGGCTACTGAAATGAAAAATCCCGGCCTGCAGTGATGCAGGGCCGGGATTTTTTTGTGTTGGATTTAAGGCCTGCGTTGCCGCATCAAGTGCTTGAAACCTTCAAAAACCAGCACAACGACCGCCAACCAGATCGGAATATACGTCAACCATTCACCGGACTTGATGCTTTCACCCAGCAACAACGCCACACCGAGCAACAGCACCGGCTCAACGTAACTCAACAAACCAAACAGACTGAATGGCAGTAACCGGCTGGCAATAATGTAAACCACCAGCGCCGAAGCACTGATCAGGCCGAGCAGCGGAATCAGCCACATCAACGCCGGATACTGATCGAACACGGCCAGGCCTTGCTCGCCGCCCTGAACAAACCAATAGGCCACCGGCAGCATCAGGGTCATATCAACCCACAAGCCGCCGAGGTTGTCGGTTTTCAGGTATTTGCGCAGCACGAAGTACAACGGATAGCCGACCACGACCACCAGCGTCGCCCAGGAAAATCCACCGACCTGATACAACTCGTTCAACACACCCAGACTTGCGAAGAACACCGCAACCTTTTGCAGGTACGACAGGCTCTCGCCATAGGCAATCCGCCCGGTCAGCACCATGGCCAGCGGCAGCAGGAAGTAGCCCAGCGACACATCGAGGCTGTAACCGTTGAGCGGCGCCCACATGAACAGCCATAACTGCACGCCGAGCAGGCCGGCCGAAACAATCAGCCCGCCGATCAGTTTCGGCTTTGCCGCCATCAGGCGAACCAACTCCAGCACCCGCCGCCATTCCCCGGACACCAGCATGAATACGGTCATGCACGGCACCGTCAGCAGCATCCGCCAGCCGAAAATCTCCACGCCGCTCAACGGGGTGAGCAGCGAGGTGTAGTAATACATGACGGCAAACAGCACCGAGGCTGAAACCGATAGAGCGATACCTTTAGACAAACTGTCCTCGCGAGTGGGTGATAAAACGGGGCGCGAAGGATACGTGGTTTTTGTGCTGAATATTGACCGGATGGCCATTATTTTCAACGGCCCCTAACCCTCTCCAGGAGGGAGAGGGGACTGACCGCAGGGTCTCGCAATATTCAGCGAGGTGAAATACCAAGTCGATTGCAGATTGACCATCGTGCATTCAGAGAAAGCATAGGCAAATATCCCCCCAATCGGTGCCCTCTCCCTTTGGGAGAGGGCTGGGGTGAGGGAGTAATTTCAAGTCGAATGCGGTTTGCGACCCGACACAAAATGGCTTACATCGTTGAACCCCGGTGTCGAGGCATGGCCTGGTGTCACCAGCGAATCGATAAACGCTTCATCCTCCGCCGTGATCTTCACCGATTGCGCTTTGGTGTACGCGTCCCACTGCGCTTCAGTACGAGGCCCGACGATTGCCGACGTGACTGCGCTGTTGTTCAACACCCAGGCAATCGCAAACTCGACGATGCCGACGCCACGGCCCTCGGTGTATTGCTGAATCTGCTGGGCAATGCGCAGCGACTCCACCCGCCATTCGGTTTCCAGAATGCGTTTGTCCTGACGCCCGGCACGGCTGTTGGCGTCTGGCGTTACGTCTGGCGCGTATTTGCCGCTGAGTACGCCTCGGGCGAGTGGGCTGTAAGGCACCACACCCAGACCATAGGTTTGCGCCGCAGTAATCTGCTCAGTCTCGGCCTGACGGTTGACGATGTTGTACAAAGGCTGGCTGATCACCGGGCGATCAATGCCAAGTTTGTCGGCGATGCGAATCACCTCGGCGATCCGCCAGCCACGATAGTTCGACAGGCCCCAGTAACGAATCTTGCCTTGACGAATCAGATCGCCGATCGCCGAGATCGTCACTTCCAGTGGCGTGTTGTGGTCTTCGCGGTGCAGGTAATAGATGTCGAGGTAATCAGTGCCGAGCCGAGTCAGGCTGGCATCGAGTCCGTTGAAGATATGTTTGCGGCTTAAACCGCTGCGGTTTGGTACGCCGTCCACCGGGCCGAATCCCACCTTGGTCGCCAAGATCCATTCATGGCGATTGCCGGCAATCGCTTCGCCGACGATCTCTTCCGAGCGACCATTGGTGTACACGTCAGCGGTATCAATGAAGTTGATGCCCTGATCCCAGGCCTTGTCGATGATGCGCAATGACTCCTCGGTGCTGGTCTGTTCGCCAAACATCATCGTGCCGAGGGTGAGGGTGGACACCTGCAACCCCGAGTGGCCCAGTGTGCGATAGCTCATGCCAAAATCCTTTTGTCGGTGGGAATGCCTTAATCAAACACCAGAAGCGTGCGACGCGGCAAAGTGAATTATCGGCTCAAGCCTCGGCAGCGTGCCTGCAAAAACGCCTGCAACACACGGACCCGTTCCGATACCTGCACCCGATGTGGGCAGAGTAAATTGAACGGCACACTTTCACCTTCCCAGTCATCGAACAAGGTCATCAGTCGCCCGGCACGCACGTCTTCGGCGACATCGAGCCAGGCTTTGTAAGCGATGCCATGCCCGGCCAGTGCCCAACGGCGGGCGACTTCGCCGTCGTCGCTGAGATAGTCGCCATGGACTTCGACTTCAAGCGTTTCGTCGTCGCGACTGAAACGCCAGGTGTTGTAAGGCCGACCATTGCGTAAGTAGAGCAGGGCACTGTGCTTCGTTAATTCGCTCGGGTTTTGCGGTGTGCCATGACGGGCTAAATAGGCTGGACTGGCGCAAGCCACGCGACGATGCTCAGGCAGGATCGGCAACGCCACCAGCGTCGAATCGCTCGGTACGCCGAAGCGCAGCGCCACGTCCACGGTTTCACGAAACAGATCGGCATGGCGGTCGTTCAGCAGCAGTTGCAACTGAACGTGCGGATGTTCGCGTTTGAAATCATCCAGCCACGGCAACAACACATTGCGCCCGAAGTCCGACGGTGCCGCCAGTTGCAGTACGCCGCTCAAGCCTTCGCTCTGCTGCTTGAGCGCCTGCTCACCCTCGGCCAGTGTCGCGAGGGCTAGGCGCACACTTTCCAGATAGCGCCGGCCTTCTTCAGTCAGGCGCATGCTCCGGGTGGAGCGCGCCAGCAGGCGGATGCCGAGGCGGGTTTCAAGACGCTTCAAGGCGATGCTGGCGGCGGCCGGTGTCAGCTCCAATGCGCGGGCGGCGGCGGAAATGCTCCCGGAGTCGGCGACGCGGACGAAGATCTCCAGATCGAGAATCGAGCTCATTGGTAAAAATCCTTTAAAGATCTTTGCGTTTTAGCGAGATTTTTCCGTGATTGGCAAGTGTGGATACTGCAATCAGTGAATAACCGCAGGAGATGAGCATGACGTGGACATTCGATCATCTGGCTTTCAACACCGCTGACGGCCAGACGTTGCAGGACAATTTCGCGGCATTGCTGGGGCTGGCGCCGGGGCGCCGGCCGCCGTTTCCGTTTCCCGGCCGCTGGCTGTATCAGGACGCGCACGCCGTGGTGCATGTGATCGAGCAGCCGACTTTCGATGATACTGAACTCAGCCACATTGCGTTTCGCACCGATGAGCCGGCGGAAACTGTGTTGCGGCGGGTGCGTGAGAGTGGATTGCCGTACCAGTTGGCGCAAGTGCCGGGCGAGGGGATCTGGCAGATCTTTGTGCAGATGCCGGGTGGATTAGTAATTGAGTTGGATGCGTTTTCCTGACAGCAAAAGATCGCAGCCTTCGGTAGCTCCTACACCGACTGTAGGAACTGCCGCAGGCTGCGATCGTTTGATCTTCTAAATCAAACCCGCAACGTCCGCGTCATCCGTAACGCCAGCAGACTCCCGCCGACAATCACTCCCGCCAGCAGATACAACGCCGCATCGGTCGACCCGGTGCTGTCCTTGACCCAACCCACCAGATACGGGCTGAGGAACCCGGCCATCTGCCCCATCGAGTTGATCAACGCCAGACCACCCGCTGCCGCGCCCGCACTGAGCATCGCCGTCGGCACCGGCCAGAACATCGGCAGGCCGGTGAGGGCGCCCATGGTCGCAATGGTCAAACCGAGAATCGCAATCGCCGGATTGGCCGCAAAGTTCACCGCAATCACCAGACCAATCGCACCCATCAGCATCGGCACCACCAGATGCCAGCGACGTTCTTGGCGCAGGTCTGCCGAACGCCCGACCACCAGCATGAACACTGCCGCCAGCAGGTAAGGAATCGCACTCAACCAGCCGATGACCAGGTTATCGCTGAAACCGAGGTTCTTGATGATCGACGGCAGCCAGAAGTTGATCGCGTACACGCCGCTCTGGATGCAAAAGTAGATCAGGCCAAACGCCCAGATCGCCGGATTCTTGAATACCGCCAGCAGTGAATCAGATGTGGTTTTTGGCTTGTTCGCCAAGTCTTCGGCCTGATCCGCTTCGAGCACGGCGCGCTCGTGTGGGGTCAGCCATTTGGCGTTGGCGAAGCTGTCGCTCAGCAGGAAATACGCCAGCGCACCCAGTATCACGGTCGGAATGCCTTGCAGCAGGAACATCCACTGCCAACCGGCCAAACCGCCCTGGCCCGCCGCGAAATGGTTGAGAATCCAGCCGGAAAACGGGCTGCCGAGCAAACCGGACACCGGGATCGCCGACATGAACAACGCCATGATCCGGCCACGGCGGAACGTCGGGAACCACTGCGAGAGATACAGCACAACGCCCGGGAAGAACCCGGCTTCGGCAGCACCGGTGAACAGGCGCAGGGTGTAGAACTCGGTGGGGGTGGTGACGAACAACAGGCAGGTCGACAGCGTGCCCCAAGTGATCATCATCAGCGCGATCCAGCGCCGCGGACCGAATTTGGTCAGCGCCAGATTGCTCGGTACGCCGCACAGCACGTAGCCGATGAAGAAAATACCGGCACCGAGGCCGTAGACGGTTTCGCTGAATTTCAGCGCGTCGAGCATCTGCAGTTTGGCAAATCCAACGTTTACCCGGTCGAGGTAGTTGAACAGATAGCAGATGAAGATGAAGGGGATTAAACGCAGGGTGATGCGTTTATAAACGGCGTTTTTACCGTCATCGATGGTCTGGGTAGCTGCGGCGCTCTGCGACATAGCGGCTCTCTCTTTATTATGATTTTTTGCGATGCAAAGGGTAACGTTGATCGCCCTGAGAGTCTCGGCCACCTTTGGCCGGATTGTCTTTGTGCCTGAGCACAGGGTTTGCCGCCAAGCCCTGTGCGCGTGAACAACCGTCCGCCCCGTTTTTAAGGATCTTGCCCACCATGTTCGAACTCGATCACGACCTCGCGCAGGACATCGTCGACCGGGCCATGGCTATTTTGCCGTACAACGTCAACGTCATGGACAGCCAGGGGCTGATCCTCGGCAGCGGCGAACCGGAGCGGATCAACACCCGACATGAAGGCGCGCAACTGGTATTGGCCAACGGTCGGGTGGTCGAAATCGACGCGCCGACAGCCCAGCATTTGAAAGGCGTGCAGCCGGGGATCAACCTGCCGTTGCTGCTTGATCAGCGTCTGATCGGCGTGCTTGGCATCACCGGTGAACCGGAACAACTGCGCACCTACGCCGAACTGGTGCGCATGACGGCGGAAATGTTGGTAGGTCAACGCAATCAGCAGGCCGAGCAGCAATGGCGGCGTCAACGTTGTGATGATCTGCTGGCGCTGCTGTTAAGCGAGGCGGGAGATTCACCACGGCTGGTCGATGAAGCGCAGCAACTCGGTCTCAAACCGCAATTGACGCGGATCCCGTATTTGCTCGAATTGGGGCCGGAACATGGCCCGGGGCAAACCGTCGAGGCGCTGAGTGCCTGGCTGATGTCACGCTATCCGGACAGTTGGTGCGTGAGCTCGGCGAAGACTTCGCTGCTGTGGTGTCGGCCGGCGAGCCACAACGTCGAGCATGATCGCTTGCTGGAGAAGCTCGACGGCCTGGGCTGGAACGTCCTGCGCATTGCCGTGGGTGGGCAGGCGAATGGGTTGAGCGGGTTGCGTCGTTGTTATCGCCGGGTGGGCGATCTGCTTGCCTATGGCCGCGAGGTATTGCCGCATTCACGTCTGTTGACCCTCAATCGCTATCGCTTGCCGGTGATGCTCTGGCGGCATCGCAACGACGATGCGCTTGATGAACTGCTCAAGCCTCTGCGCAAGGTGATCGCCAAGGACAGCAACGGCCAGTTGCTGGCGACGTTGCGCAGTTGGTGCGATCACGATGGGCAGAGTCAGGCGTGTGCCGATGCACTGGGGATTCATCGCAATAGCCTGCGCTATCGGATGGAAAGGATTGCCGAGATCAGTGGGGTGGATCCGTTGAGGCTGGAAGGGATGTTGGCGCTGTATCTTGGGGTGCAATTGCTGCCGCAGACTGATCCCTCTGCATGAGGTGTTTTTGAAGACGCCATCGCTGGCTTGCCAGCGATGGGGCCGGGACATTCAGCCTCCACTGCAGGGCTTTTGTAGAAATGAACAATAAACGCCTGCGCCCATTGTGCAGCGGACCGGCGTCAATGCGCAGACCGACTGGCAGCATGATGAGCATTGGAACTGGAGAATTCGCATGAAGATCGTCATCGCCCCCGATTCGTTCAAGGACAGTCTGAGTGCCCAAGGCGTCGCCGAGGCCATTGCTCTGGGCCTGGCGCAAGTCTGGCCGCAGTCCACACTCATCAAATGCCCGATGGCTGACGGCGGCGAAGGCACGGTCGAATCGATTCTCGCCGCGTGCGAAGGCGAGTTGCGCCGCACCCGCGTGCGTGGCCCGTTGGGTTCAGCGGTTGACGCCGCTTGGGGCTGGTTGCCGCATAACCACACCGCGATCATTGAAATGGCTGAGGCCAGCGGCTTGCAATTGGTGCCGCCGGGGCAGCGCGATGCGTGCATCAGCAGCACCTTCGGCACCGGCGAACTGATTCGCGCAGCGCTGGATGCCGGGGCGCAACGGGTAATTCTGGCGATCGGCGGCAGTGCCACCAATGATGGGGGCGCCGGAGCCATGCAGGCGTTGGGGGTAAAGTTGCTGGACGCACAAGGTCAGGCGTTGGTGCCCGGCGGCCTGGCGCTGGCGCAATTGGCACATCTGGACTTGAGCGAACTGGACCTGCGTCTGGCTCAGGTGCGTTTCGATATCGCCGCCGACGTTAACAACCCGTTGTGCGGCCCACACGGTGCCTCGGCGATTTTTGGTCCGCAGAAAGGTGCATCGCCGACACAAGTGCAGCAACTTGATCAAGCGTTGGGGCATTTCGCCGAACTGAGCGCGCAAGCCTTGGGTAAAGATGTTCGCGATGAACCCGGCAGCGGTGCGGCGGGTGGTTTGGGTTTTGCCGCCAAGGCATTTCTCGGTGCGCAGTTTCAGGCCGGGGTCGAGGTGGTCGCCGAGTTGGTCGGGTTGGCCGAGGCGATCAAAGGCGCGGATCTGGTGATTACCGGCGAAGGACGGTTCGACGCGCAGACGTTGCGCGGCAAAACCCCGTTCGGCGTGGCGCGGATTGCCAAACAACACAACGTCCCGGTGATTGTCATCGCGGGGACATTGGGCGAGGGTTATCAGGAGCTGTACGCTCATGGCATTGATGCCGCGTTCGCCGTGACCAGCGGGCCGATGACGCTGGAGCAGGCTTGCGCGCAAGCGCCGCTTCTGCTGCGCGAGCGAGCGTGTGACATCGCTCGAGTCTGGCGACTCTCCACCAAACCCTGACCAAACCCCTGCACGAGGCGCGCGCGGTGTTTCAATGGTGTAACACCCAGAAAAATATTTGCTCTTTACACGCAACCTTCCTAAAGCCTGGCCGATACAGCCAATAGGCGCGCACAAGAATCCCAAAAACAGTGACGCCGGACTGAAGCCCGCCCCCCACGGGTCAGTGATCACGGCATGGACGCTCGTAGTTTCTATCTTCCGAGAGTCCAACTATGTCCTTGCGTAACCTGAATATCGCGCCCCGTGCCTTCCTCGGTTTTGCCTTTATTGCCCTGCTGGTAGTCGTGCTTGGCGTGTTCGCCGTGAACCGCATGACGATCATCCGTCAGGCGTCAGTCGAGATGGACTCGACGCAGTTACCCAGCGTGACCCAGCTTGCCATCGTCACGGAAAACGTCCTGCGTCTGCGCATCCTGTCGTTCCGGGTTCTGGTGAACCGCGACCCGGCCGCCCTGCAAGAAGCACAAACCCGCATCGGTGTTCTGGTGGACAAGGTTCGCAGCGGCCAGGCCAAGTACGCCGCGCTGCCGGCCGGCCCGGAAGAGCGCGCGATTTACCAGACGTTCGCGACGACGCTGGACAACTACCTGCAAGCGCAAAACCAGATGCTGGAGCTGTCGCGTCAGGACAAAGTTGACGAGATGCGTACCCTGATCAACACGCGGATCAAGGACGGCACCGACCAGATGGGTGAGCAACTCAACAAGCTCATCGCGATCAACGCTGCCGATGCGAAAACTGCTTCCAATAAGGCTGGCGAACATTACGACAGCGCCATCACCGGTATCGTCATCGTCGCCGTGGTTGCTGCGCTGGCCACCGTGTTGCTCGCGCTCTTGCTGACTCGCAGCATCGTCACGCCGCTGAACCGCGCCGTCGAGGCTGCGCGGACCATTGCCGACGGCAACCTGACCAAACTCATCGAAGTCGACGGCAAGGACGAGCCGGCCCGTTTGCTCGAAGCCCTCGCGGCGATGCAGACCAACCTGCGCAAAACCATCGAGCAGATCGCCGGTTCCGCCACGCAACTGGGCGCCGCCGCCGAAGAGCTCAGCGCGGTGACAGAAGAAGCGTCCCGTGGCCTGCAACAGCAGAACAATGAAATCGAACAAGCTGCCACTGCCGTCAACGAGATGACCGCTGCCGTGGAAGAAGTGGCGCGTAACGCCGTGTCGACCTCCGAAGCCTCCAATCAGTCGACCCACGCCGCCCGTGAAGGCCGCGATCAAGTGGTGAAAACCGTCGACGCGATTCAGACCATGACCCACGACGTGCAGAACACCGCGCAAATGATCGAAGGTCTTGCCACGCAAGGTCGTGACATCGGCAAGGTGCTCGACGTTATCCGCGCCATCGCCGAACAGACCAACCTGCTGGCGCTCAACGCCGCCATTGAAGCGGCCCGTGCCGGTGAGGCCGGACGTGGTTTTGCCGTGGTGGCGGACGAGGTGCGGGCACTGGCCCATCGCACCGCGCAGTCGACGCAAGAGATTGAGAAGATGGTCGCCGGCATCCAGAACGGCACCGGTGAAGCGGTTTCCTCGATGCAGCAAAGCAATCAACGCACCCAGTCCACCCTGGAAATGGCCCGCGCCGCTGGCGTGGCACTGGAGCAGATCACCCAGTCGATCCACCAGATCAACGAACGCAACCTGGTCATCGCCAGCGCTTCCGAAGAGCAGGCGCAGGTGTCTCGCGAAGTCGACCGCAACCTGGTGAACATTCGCGATCTGGCCACGCAATCGGCAGCAGGCGCCAACCAGACCAGCGCAGCAACCCACGAACTGTCGCGTCTGGCGGTCGACTTGAATGCCATGGTGGCGCGTTTCGTGATTTGAGATAGGGTGAAGGCTGGAGACTGCGCAATCAGGAGACGTACATGCGCTATTCAGCCTTGACCCAACGAATCGCCGGCGAGGGAGCAGCGGCCTGGCAGATTCATGACCGAGCGCTGGAGTTACGCGCCGAGGGTGTCGATATTCTGCTGCTGAGCGTGGGTGATCCTGATTTCGACACACCGCTGCCGATTGTCCACGGCGCCATCGACAGCCTGCTGGCGGGCGATACACATTATTCCGACGTGCGCGGTCGCTTGGCCCTGCGCCAGTTGATTGCCGCTCGACATCGCCGACGCAGTGGCCAGGTGGTCGACGCCGACCATGTGATTGTCATGCCCGGCGCACAATGCGCGGTGTATTCAGTGGCGCAATGCCTGCTGGATCCGGGCGACGAAGTGATCGTCGCCGAGCCGATGTACGTCACCTACGAAGGCGTGTTCGGCGCTTGCGGTGCGACCGTGGTGCCAGTGCCGGTGCGTCCGGAAAACGGCTTTCGTGTCGATCCCACGGATGTCGCCGCACGCATCACCCCGAAAACCCGCGCCATGCTGCTCAACAGTCCGAACAATCCCTGCGGCGCGAGCCTGTCGCTGCTGATCTGGCAGGAACTGGCGGCGTTGTGCATTCACCACGACTTGTGGCTGATCAGCGACGAGGTCTATAGCGAGCTGCTTTATGAAGGCGAGCACATCAGCCCGGCTAGTCTGCCCGGCATGGCCGAGCGGACGGCAACGATCAACAGCCTGTCGAAATCCCATGCGATGACCGGCTGGCGTATCGGCTGGATGATCGGGCCAAAATCCTTGGCCGAGCATCTGGTCAATCTGTCATTGAGCATGTTGTTCGGGCTGCCGGACTTTGTGCAGAAAGCGGCGCAGGTGGCGCTGGAAAGCGATTTGCCGGAAGTGACGCAGATGCGCGAGGAATATCGCCTACGGCGGGATCTGGTGTGCGAGCGCTTGCGCGGTTGCCCGGGGTTGCAGCCGATCCGCCCGGATGGCGGGATGTTCGTGATGGTCGATGTGCGCCAGACCGGGCTCGGTGCCCAGGCGTTTGCCGAACGATTGCTGGAAGGTTATGGCGTTTCGGTGCTGGCCGGTGAAGCGTTCGGGCCGAGTGCGGCGGGGCATATTCGCATCGGGTTGGTGGTGGATCGGGTGAAACTGGCAGATGCCTGTGCGCGGATTGCGTTGTGTGCGGCGCAGCTGTTGCAGGCGCGCAGTGCCTGACAATCTTGAACTGCCCGCACAGGCCTCATCGCTGACTTGCCAGCGATGAGGCCCGTTAGGCACAGGAGATCTCAACCCAGCCAGGCATCCCGGTTCACCAGATTCAAAGGCTTCTCCCCAGCCAAAGCCGCCAGCAGATTCTCCACCGCGCAGCGCGCCATCGCCTCGCGCGTTTCATGCGTCGCCGACCCCATATGCGGCGTCGCCACCACATTGTTGAGCTGCAACAACGGCGAGTCATGATTCAACGGCTCACGCTCGAACACATCCAGCCCCGCCGCGCGAATCCGGTTGTGACGCAGCGCATCGATCATCGCCGCCTCGTCCACCACCTTGCCCCGCGAGATGTTGATGAAAATGCTTTCCGGGCGCATCAACGCAAACTGCTCGGCGCCGATCAGGCCTTCAGTCTGTGCCGTCAGTGGCAAGGTCAGGCAAATGAAATCGGCCTGCTGCAACAGATCCTCCAGGCTGCGGTATTGCGCGTCGAAGCGTTCCTCAACCGCCGGTTTGCGCGACTGGCTGTGGTAAATCACCGGCATGCCGAAGCCGAAATGCCCGCGCTGCGCCAACGCCTCGCCAATCCGGCCCATGCCGATAATCCCTAGCGTCTTGCCATGCACATCGGTGCCGAAATGCGCCGGGCCGATGTTGCGGTGCCACTGGCCGCTGCGCACCATGTTGGCCAGTTCCACCACACGCCGGGCGGCGGCGAGGATCAGCGCGAAACCGGTGTCGGCCGTGGTTTCGGTGAGTACGTCGGGGGTGTTGGTCAGCAGGATCTTGCGGCGGGTCAGGTAGTCGATATCGTAGTTGTCGACGCCCACTGACACGCTGGCAATGGCCCCCAGTTGCGGTGCCAGATCCAGCAACGCAGCGTCGAGTTTCAAACTGGCACCGAGCAAACCGTGGGCGCGGGGCAGGGCATCGCGCAGTTGCATCAGGCCTTGGGCGTCGAGGCTTTCAATCAGCGTCACGTCAAACTGCGCTTGCAGGCGCGCCATCAGCGCGGGCGAGAGTTTCTTGTAAAGAACGACCTGTTTTTTCATGGCAAAAATCTCTTCAGGAATGAGCCGGCACGGGACGCGTGGCCACGGCTTTGGCCACGACGCGATCACTGGCGCCGGGCTTGAGAAAAATCGTCAGCACCACCGACAGCAGCAGCGCGCCGCTCATCAGCAGGTACGAGGAACCGGGCGAACCGGTGGAGCTGTTCAGGTAACCCACCAGATATGAACCGCCGAACGAACCGAGTGCGCCCATGCTGTTGATCAGCGCCATCGCGCCGCCGGCGACGTTGGCTGGGAGAATCTCCGGCACGATCGCGAAGAACGGCCCGTAGGGCGCGTACATGCAGGCACCGGCAATCACCAGCAACGTGTACGACCACCAGAAATGTTCCGCGCCCAGTGCGTAGGAACCGTAGAAAGCAATCGAGGCGATCAGCAGCGGTGGCCAGACGAAGCGTTTGCGTTTTTGCAGTTTGTCCGAGCCCCACGACACGAGGAGCATGCCAATCACCGCCGCCAGATACGGCAGCGCCGACAGCCAGCCGGCCTCGATCATGTCCATTTGCGCGCCGGCCTTGAGGATCGACGGCAGCCACAGCACAAAGCCGTAAACGCCAATGCTCCAGCAGAAGAACTGCAACGCCAGGATGATCACCTTCGGCGAACGGAACGCCTCGGCGTAGTTCTTCACTGCTTTGATCCCGACCTGTTCGGCGGCCAGAGCGCTTTCCAGGTCCTGCTTTTCCTGGTCGTTTAGCCACTTGGCCTGGGCTGGACGATCATCGGCCAGACGCCACCAGATAAACGCCCAGAGCACCGCCGGCAGGCCCTCGATGATGAACATCCAGCGCCAGCTGAAATGCTGCACCAGATAACCCGAGACCACCGACATCCATAGCATCGTCACCGGATTACCGAGGATCAGGAAGGTGTTGGCCCGCGAGCGTTCGGCACGGGTGAAC
Source organism: Pseudomonas sp. NPDC087639 (assembly GCF_044743385.1). Classification (NCBI taxonomy): domain Bacteria; kingdom Pseudomonadati; phylum Pseudomonadota; class Gammaproteobacteria; order Pseudomonadales; family Pseudomonadaceae; genus Pseudomonas; species Pseudomonas sp. NPDC087639. The sequence goes on from NZ_JBIUWI010000001.1 coordinate 92,467, forward strand.
CAGTGGCACAGATAGACCAGCATCGCCGGCATCACGGCGGCTTCGACCACGCCGAGCATGAAACGGATGACGATCAGCCAATAGGCGTTGGAGACCACGCCGGTCAACGTGGCGAGCCCGCCCCAGAGGATCAGGCTGACAAAAATCAGTTTCTTCACGCTGTGCTTTTGCGCGTAGATCGCCCCCGGCACCTGGAAGAAAAAGTAGCCGAGGAAGAACAGCGCACCGAGCAATGAAGACAGCCCCGGGGTGATCATCAAATCTTCGGCCATGCCGGAGGCGGCGGCGAAGCCGTAATTGGCGCGATCGAGATACGCCAGGCTGTAGGTGATAAACACGATCGGCATGATGTACCACCAGCGGCGGGCGGCGAGGGTTGCGGTTTTCATGGTGTTGCTCCTGAGCTTGTTGTTTTTGTCGCAGCAGGTTCAAATTTTTCGCTGACTAGGCTGGCCTCTTCGCGAGCAGGCTCGCTCCCACAAGGGAATGCATTTCAAACGTGGGAGCGAGCCTGCTCGCGAAGGCAGACTCAAATTCAACCGATAACTCCAGGCGGGTCGGCAACCCCTCCATATCCCCGCGACTCTGCACCGCCCGACTGCCAATCCAGTTCGCACGCTGCACCGCCTCGGCAAAACTCTGGTGTTCGAGCAGGGCACTGATCATCCCCACCGCAAAGCCGTCACCGGCACCCACCGTGTCGACGATATTGGCCACTGGCACCCCGGCGACAAAGCCCTGATCCAGATGCGTGCGGTAATAGGCACCCTGTGGGCCAAGTTTGATCGCCACCGCTTCGGCGCCTTGATCGAGATAAAACGCGGCAATGTCCGCCGGATCTTCAAAACCGGTGAGCAAGCGACCTTCGCTCAACCCCGGCAACACCCAATGGGCGAGGGCGGCGAGGCGGTTGATCTCAGTAATCATTTCGCGTTCGCTGGCCCACAGGCTCGGGCGCAGATTGGGGTCGAACGACACGCTGCGCCCGGCATTGCGCATGCGGCTCATCAGCTCGAACGACATTTCCCGCGCTGACGCCGACAGCGCTGGCGGAATGCCCGTGGCATGAAGATGCCGGGCGCTCAGCAGGCTTTCGGTGATTGAGCGTGGTGACAGATGACTGGCCGCCGAGCCGCGACGGAAATATTCGACTTGTGGATCACTGCCATCGTCGGTGCGCGACTTGAACTGGAAACCGGTGGGGTGCGCTGTGTCGACATCGACATGGCTGCAATCGAGACCTTCTTTGGCCAGTGTCTCGACCACGAAGCGACCCAGCGAATCGGCACCCACCCGGCTCAGCCAGGCCACATTGAAGCCGAGCCGCGAAAGGCCGATCGCAACGTTGCTGTCGGCGCCGGCAATGCGTTTATGAAAGTGCTCGACCGCCGCCAGATCACCACATTGCTCGGCCACCAGCATCGCCATGGTTTCGCCAAACGACAAAATATCGATCTCAGACATGGGCAGGCTCCAGACGGGATTGGCCAAGGCGGGATTGGCCAAGGCGGGCGAGGGCGGCGACGTGCGCAGTGGTCAACTCGACCAGATCATCACCCTGCAACGGATACTCGGCCGCGCGCATAACGCCTTGGGCCATGTGCCGCAAGAGTTGTTCCCACAGATGCAAATCGCTGACAGCAGGTGGCACGGCTACCAGTTTGCCGTCGGCACGCCGGGCCACGGCCTTGCAGTGCACGTAGCCGACGTGGCGACCGAGCAGGCGTGCGGCGCTGGTGGCGGACTGGTCTTGCCACTGCCAGTTGCCGATATCGAACGTCATTTTGATTGGCAGGTTGTGCTGTTCGACGGCGGTGAAGAAACGCTGAAAAGGTTCGATCCGCCCGCCGTGCAGGGTCTGGTCGTTCTCCACCAGCAATTGCACTGGGCTGTTATTGAGCCGTTGCTTGAGGACTGACAGATCACAGTTGTCGGTGAAGTAGCCGAGGGAGACTTTCAGCCACTTCGAACCGAACGCCTCGGCGTGCTGCAGGGCGGTGATCAACTCGGGATTGGGTTGTGCCTGGCCGGCGAGCCACAGTTCGGTCGGTGAGGAATAGATGCTTTGCAGTCCAAGCGCGGCGGTGGCAGCACTCAATTGCGCGGGCACTTCACGGGTCAGCAATTCCTCGCGCCACTCGATGCGATCGGCACCGGCAGCGGCTAGCACGTCAATAAAAAAGTCTTGCCCGCGTTGACGCACAAGCTCGGCGCCGTAGCTGGACAGGCTGATGGAAACGGCAGGTTTATTCATTGTTTTTTTACCTCTGAAACCGGTTTCATTTTTGTTCAAAAAAATATCAGTGAGTGATGTGCTCTTCTTTCGGCCCTCTTCGCGAGCTTGCTCGCGAAGAGCGCCGGCCAATTCACCGCAAATTCCCGAGGGTCGAACCGCGTTCAACCAACACAGGCGCAAAATCCAGCACCCGCGCCTCGCCAGCATCCCCACGCAAGCGCTTGAGCAAACACTCAAACGCCCGCGCACCAATCGCCTCCGTCGGCTGGGCAAGCGCGGTAATCCCGCTGCCCACCAACGGATACCAATCCAGATCATCCAGGGCAATCAGCCCGACATCCTCGAACAGCCGACAGCCGATCTCACGCAATGCGCGAGTGCTGGTCAGCGCCGCCACGCCATTGGCGCAGAACAGTGCCTTTGGCCCATTTGCAGGTTTGTTTAGAAAATTTTGCAGACCAGTCGCCAGCTCATCGCCGGTCTCCAGTACCGCGCCGGTCAACCCGGAGCGCTGCGCAATCTGTGCCTGAAAACTGCTGACCCGCTCGATCCGCGAACTGGTCCCGTCATAGGGCTCGGTCACCAGCAACACATCGCGATAACCGCGCTGTTCAAGATGGGCGAGGGCCATCTCCACTGCCTGCGGGTTGTTCAGCCCGACCATGTCGCTGTCGAGTCCGTCGACTTTGCGGTCCACCAACACCAGCGGCATTTCGCGATGCAGTTCATGCAGTTCGTCACGGTGATGGCCGAGGGTGTTAACGATCAGCCCTTCGATGTTGTACGAGCGCAGCAGCGCCAGGTGCTGGCGTTCCTGTTCGTCATCGCGGTCGGTGTTGCACACCACCAGGCTGTAGCCGTGCGCACGGCAGGCGGTTTCCACCCCGTGCATCACGGCAATCGAATAAGGGTTACGGATATCGGCCACCAGCATGCCGATCAGGCGAGTGCGACCGCGTTTAAGGCCACGGGCCATCTGGTTCGGGCGATAGCCGAGTGCGCTGATCGCTTGCTCGATGCGCAAGGCAATGGCGTCGGAGAGCAGGGCGCGGTCATCGCCGATGAAGCGCGACACGCTGGCCTTGGAAACACCGGCGCGTTCGGCGACATCTAGCATGGTGACGCGGCTGCGTTGGGCGGCAGAGAAATCGTTCAAGGGATTGACCTTATTTTTGTAGGAAACGCCTGAAACCGGTTTCAGTGAACGTCAATGATATGACTTCGTCAAGCGCGGATAAGGTGATCCTCAACGCTAAATCCGACGAGCGGTACAAATACCTGTCAGATATGACAGTAGGCAAAGAAATACCAGAGCTCTCTAATAAGACCAGAACAGATTGAAGGTTTCCGGTATGTCTTTTCACTTGTAGGGATCTCACTATGTCGAAGCAACGCAAAAAAAAAGACAAAGGTGTTTTGCTGGCGGATGCTCCGAAGGTAGATGATGTTCCGGAAAGTGACCCCGATGGAAAGGTGCCAGCTAAGATATTGATGAACGGTGGTGTCGCCAGAGTGCCTCGTTGGCCGATCTACGCTCCAGTTGGAGAGTCGGATTTACTCGAGGTTTTTTGGAGACGAGACGGCGTCACGACAACTATTTACAGCGACGTGAAACCAGGCCCCATTACCGAAACCGAGTTTATTATTCCGCTCGACAAGAGTATTTTTCAAGGCGATGGAGTTGCATATCTCTATTACCGGCAGAAACGTTTTCCAGTGGGTAATCCCTTAACGTCGGAGGAGAGAAAGTTAACGATTGATCATAGTGTTATTCCTCTTCCGGTTTTGAAGGAGCCACGTTTTCCGGATGTTAATTTTGACGGCTATCTGAATTGCACTACGTTGCGCCCGATATGGGAAGGTGTGTATGTCAAGGTCCCTTTTCAGAATCTGAATAAAGACGATATATGTGAGTTATCCTGGCGTGGCTATTCGAATCTTAATAATAGCGAGGATTTCTTTGTTGAAGGGAGCGCAGGGGGGCTTAGTTATACCCTCAGTCAGGCCGATGCGGATAATAAAGACGGGTTTGAGCTCCCGCCAATACCGTTTTCTCCTTATTTGGAGGACTTGATCAATAAGTGCTGTGTTTCTGCCACATACAAAATCCGGAGCGCTGGAGATTATATCGGGAAGTCTTTGGTCGAAATTGCAAAGATTGACCGGGCTATTTCTGGAGACGAGTATTGCGGCCCCCCGCGTAAAAATTTTTAATTTGTAAAGTGTTGTTGCTGTCGAGCGCTGATATTGGTGCTTGCTAATATCGGCAGCAGGTCGAGTTGTTGATTAAATATTGAATTCTCACGTTTGAGAATTTTAATAATGATACAAGGAGAATACCAGATGAACGCTAAGCAAGAACTTGCAGAAGTTGATCGATTGGCAGTCGAGAGCAGAATTAATGCACCCCTGGCGGGCCCGGCCCCTGAGGTGGCCGATATTGTCAGTGCTAGTGACCGGCGAGTTTATGCCAACAAATTGGTGCCGGGTGCCGTGCTTTCGGTGAAGGTGTACGACACGCTTATTCCTGATAATACTGATAAGGTATCAGTTCAAATACGCAAAACTGGTTCCACAACCTGGCAGGACGCTCATACGTTTGACGCAGGACCTGTTGCCGGGCGTCCTACATCGTGGGATATCACCATACGCTCGGATCTTCTGACCGAAGACAACCCTCCCGTGACACCAACCACTTGGGAACTTCGCTGTCGGATCCAGCCGCAACCGGTTGGTAATCCAAATAACTCAGATACAGCAACCATTATCATCGACAGACGTGCGCCTTATCAGGCACTACCTGGCGGCTTGAAGAGAAATCCACCCGTCGCGGCATTGCCCACCTTGTCGCCAGGGGATTTGATTGACGAAGCCTTTATTGTGCGTCACTCGCCAAACGCGGTTATTACAGTAACGCATACGTATGAAAACCCTTTGCCAGATGATGTGCTGCGTTTTTATATTAGTCGGATTTATTCATTGACTAATCCTGATGTACCCATTTACGAGGGGCCGGCGTCTGCATCGCTTAGTATCAGTATTAATAAGTTTAGATTGCTTGATCCGTTGGCGGTGTATGCTTATTACACAGTGGCAGATGGCGCGGGTAATATTAGTGCGTTGTCGCGAGCCCAAGGGGTACATGTGCGTTTTGCGCCTTTGCCGGTGCTTGAAGAACCTATTGTTGAACTGGCGGAAACAGATAAGTTAATCGATCTTGTTGATTCGGCGAGTACGACAGTCAAATTCAAGCGGGTCGATAATATACTGGATAGCGACGAAGTAAGAGTTGAGTGGGGAGGTCAAAATCTCGGCGAATTTCCTTTTGGAACGAGCAATCCATTGGTTGTGCCAGTGCCCTTTGATGATATTTTCAATGAGTATTATGACCCCGATCCTGATATCCGGACTGACAAGGAAGTTACGATCAAGGCAACCCTGCTACGTGGAACCGGCGATATAGGTACCTCGGATCTTGATATTAATGTAAATATCTATTATCCCGGCCCCATTAACCCGACTGACCCGACTCCGCCGAATGCCGAATTGGAGGCGCCCCATATTACAAGTACGACAGTTGAAGATGTACTTGAGCCTGGAGATTACGAAAACGATCAAACTGTTACTTTTGATCTTTGGACAACTCCGGCAGTCGAATCGGGACAGCAGATTTTTGGTGAGTATCAAGGTGTTCGTTTCGGGCCGGAATTCCTTAAGGATGGGCAAACTACAGTGACAATGACTCTACCGTGGCCGACTATCGATGCCGGTGGGGTGGGTACCGACAGAAAGCTTCAGTATTTCGTATCAGAAATCGGCGGAGTCAATGAAAACCCGTCACTGATTACCAACGTCACCAATAATGCAATTGTGGTTGATTTGGACGAGCCCAAAGTTCTGCAGGAGGATGCCGCCACTATTTATTGTGATGATCTCAAAGAGCCAGGTTTCGGGCTGAAAGTGCGTATTCCGGGGAATACTACCCATTTGTTGGATGGCAGGAACGTATATCTTTACGCTCAGGGTTATCGCGATTCGGCAATGACTCAAATTTCGCCCGACACGGATTTCAAATCGGCGGTTCACCTTATTGACGGCGGGGAAGGAGCAACCGGTTTCGATATGGTCATTTCGCCATATGACACATTTATCAGAAACATCCCGGTACCGCCACCTGCGCCGATTCCTAGTCCTCCTGGTGACTACCGGGGCTGGTGGAAGATCTGGTACACGGTGGAAATCAATACAGTGGAGTATCCCTCCGTGGAGTTCGAAAGTGCAATTTACTTGATCAATGGGTACGGTGAGTACTGCGAAGATCAGTAAGAACCCTGTAGTTCCTTTCCCGCCACGATTGTGTTTAAACATGTCGTGGTGGGAAATGTTGCTGTGTTTGGTCTTACAGCAAAAAGGCGGAATTCCCTGGTGATTGCAGACTTTTCCTACACCGCATCTATACGCGGAACGATAGTCTTGCCGCCCTCCGGTGAGACCTTTCCGATAACGACCTGTCGAGCCGATTCCTTGGACATTCGATTATCGTGGTGGAACCTATGCGTTTAATCAGTAATCTTTTTTTTCAACAACGTATGAGCAGGTGGTCACCTTTCCTGCTGCTCATTCTTGTTTGCACACCTGCGGCGCAAGCAAGAGTGCTTAACCCAGGTGAAAATGAAACCCTTTCCGCTACATCTCCCATCGAAAGTTGGAGCTTTGGAACTGGCTCCACGCTGACTGTCAATGGCGCAGACACCCTGGACATTCGCGCTGACGGCGGCACGTTAGTTGTTAACGGCGGTAAAATCCAGGAGGTGCAGGCCAACGATGGTGCAGTGCTCAATTTCAACAATGCAACGGTGACCGGTAACAGTGGGTCTACCGCGCTGTCATTGGTCAACAGCACAGCAAACGTTACCGCCTCAACGATATCTGGTTTACCAATTGGCCTTCAGGTAATTCGCGAAACATCGACTCAAACCGGTTCAACTGCCAATTTACAAGACAGTACCGTGCAGGGTGTGGTCGGCGGAGCATTTGTGTCGTCTTTTAGCGTACTCAATTTGATCAAAAGCACGGTAGAAGGCACAGGCGCTACGAGTTTTGGCTTGTCGCTTGCCGGCGGCTCGGCAAACTTGACTGCCGGTTCGAAAATCATCGGCGGCCTTAATGGTTTGATTTATGGGCTGGACGGTGCAAGCCAGCAGCTCAGTCAGTTGGTCTTGAATAATTCCAGTATTGAGGGCAGAAGCGGTGCAGCGATTGTCGCTGATCTGAGTAACAACCCATTAGGGCCTTTGGTCATAAGTGTTTTGAATGGGTCGACCTTGATCGGCGGAAATGGATCAATTCTGGAGGTCGCCGGCGGTGCTACTGTTGAACTCAACGTTACGGACAGCCAACTCAATGGCAACGTCATTGTAGAGTCCGGCAGTAAGGCGATGGTTTCACTGGACGACCGTGCATCGCTGACAGGGGATCTGCAGAACATCTCTACGCTCAAACTCAGTAACAACAGCGCATTCAACGGCTTGTTAAAAGGAGACGCTGTTGATGGATCAAGCGTGAGACTCGACAGTGGATCTACGTTTACCGGAAATGTCGAGAACGTATCGAACTTCACTCTGAACGATTCCACTTGGGTCTTGGCCGGCAACAATCAGGTCGGACAACTGGCAATGGCCGGCGGGACGCTTGATTTTGTGCAGGGAGAAACTTTCTACCGGTTGGACGTAGAGCATTTGTCGGGCAACGGTGTGCTGAAAATGGCGACTGATTTCGGAGGTCGACAAACAGACTTTCTGAACATCACAGGAACTGCTGAAGGGAGCTTTCAGTTGGCAGTGACAGCGACGGGCACCAAGCCTACGAGCGATGAGCCAATACAATTGGTCAAAGTGGCGGGTGGGAACGCCGAGTTTGCCTTGAACACGGGCTCGGTAGACGCCGGTGCCTTCACTTACAAATTATTCGAGGAGGGCGACGGCTGGTATCTTCGCCCGGATACTCAGATCAGCACCAGTACTCGATCGGTATTGGCCATTGCCAATACAGCGCCAACAATCATTGATGCTGAACGCACATTGCTCAATACCCGAATGGGCGATCGTCGACTGACGGGTGGCAACGGCGGAGTGTGGATGCGCACGTATGGCAATCGTTACAGCGTGCAGAATGGCTATGGTGACGGTTATAGCCAGACCCAGCAGGGCTTGGTCATTGGCGCAGATACCCGATTTGCAGACAGCGACTGGTTAGTGGGGGCGATGGTTGGCTACAGTAAAACCGACCTGGATTTGAAGCGCGGTAGTTCCGGAACGGTCGACAGCTATTCGGTGGGTGGCTACCTGACGAAGTTCGACGCGCAGACGGGTTTTTATATCGATGCTGTAACGAAAATTAACAGTTTCGATAATAAAGTTAACGTCAGTATGAGTGACGGCGAGCGCAGTAAAGGTGACTACAACACTTATGGCTTAAGTGGATCGCTGGAGGTGGGAAAACAATATGACCTGAACCAACATTTGTTTTTGACACCGTTTGTTCAAGTCAACGCAGCAGTCGTTTCTGGCAAGCATTACTCCCTGGATAATGGCCTTGATGTCGACAGTCAACGGACACGCTCATTTGTCACCAAGGGAGGAATGTATGTGGGTAGCCAGATCGATTTAGGCAACGGACAAAAACTTCAGCCTCGCGTTCGCGTAGCGATGGGGCATGAATTTATTAAATCCAATGAAGTCCATGTCAACGACAGTCGGTTTAATAACGACACTTCGACGACCAGCATGGAGTTGGCCGGTGGTGTCAACTGGGCTTTGCCGAACGGAGTACAGATCTTCGCGGAGGCAGGGTCGAGTCAAAGCAGGACTGTCAGTCAGGATTACAACCTGAGCGCAGGATTCAGCATAGCTTTTTAATTTAAGGCAAACAAAAAGGAGGCTAGCGCCTCCTTTTTGTTGTCTTTCTACTGTCGCCTACATACGTTTTGACCATTCTTCCGCAACCAGGTCAAACTCAATAGTGAGCTCATGGGACTTTTGTGATTCGAGGCCATCATCGACAGTTGCGCTGATGGTGCCTTTTACAGCGGCAGTGGCCTCATCAAACTCTATCGCTGTTGTAGCATCATTTGTAAAGTACTCAGCGGGTGGATCTTCTGCGGTATTACTGTAGAGAACTCGAAGTTCCTCGTTTGCAAGCACAGGTTTGTTATTCGCGGGATTTTTAAGAAAAATGACTCGAACTGTTTGTATATGATTGGTATTAGGGTCGCGATAACGTGCCTCAATTGTCCAGCGAGGCGGTTCACCCTCCTGTGGATAGGTCACCTGTTCAAATACAGCTTTAAAGTTAAGTGGTTCCGTTCCGTCGATTGAGGCGCTAAAGGTATTCTCGAGAGCGGATCGCTTCCTGACTGGCGTTTGAAGTTTCCGTGCTGCACTCATGAGTCATCTCCATCATTGAAGTCGCAATAAGAACCAGTGGAACATCATTCAAATCGAACCACGGGAACTGCATCAAAGCGCGATTCAGTTGGGCTGTAAACTGTCATACTTCACAGTTTACAAGCGATCTTTTTTGTGATTCAGAATGGTGGGGTTTTACGCTGCGCACTTGATTTCACAATCGAGTATCAAGCAATGCCTTAGGCGTCGTCCCAGGTCCTTGGAGCCGTACTACGGTTTCATTTCAATAATTCGTGCCATCAAGCATTGCGTTATTAAGTTCGCTACAAGGTTTGGAATGTTTGGTCAGCTGTCAACCAAACAACCCCGCCGCAATATTGATCGAAAACCCCAATATCGCTGTATTGAACACAAATCCGATCAACGATTGCGCCAGTACGATTTTGCGCAGCTCCCGCGTCGCAACGCCGACATCCGCCGTCTGCACGGCCACGCCGATGGTGAACGAAAAGTACAGGAAGTCCCAATAGTTGGGCGTTGTCAGGCCCTCGGCGAAACGCAGCGCCGGTTCCTTACCGTTCCAGGTGTAATACAACCGTGCGTAATGCACGCAGAAAATCACTCCGATCAGTAACCACGAACCGATCACGGTCAGAGCGGTGAAACCGTAGTGCATGAGCTTGCGCGTGGTTTCCAGATCCTTGCTGCCGGCCAGTTCGAAGGTAATGGTGGCGAGGCTCGCCAGTGCCGCAATGCACACCACGAACAAAACCAGCCCGGCGTTTTCATCTTCGACTTCGGCGATGCGTTTGACGTCCGGTGCCTTGGCGCGGGCGGTGAGCCAGAACATCAGGATCAGGTACGTCCAGACGCCCGCGTTCCAGCCGATGAGGATTTTGCTGGCGATGGAGTCGGCGGGGGCCAGCAAGCCTGTGGCGAGGCCGAACAGGGCGGCGGCGGACAGGCGAGGGTGGGTGCGGGCGAGAAAGCGCATGGAGGCTCACATCAGTGATCGATCCCTGCACCATAGCGCACGCCACCGGGCTTTTGTAGGAGCTGCCGCAGGCTGCGATCTTTTGGCCTTGGGACGCAGAGCATCCCCAGCGTCGTTCCCACGCAGAGCGTGGGAACGATCAGATCGCAACCTGCGGCAGCTCGTACAGGGTCAGTGGGGTTTGGTGAATCTTTTTACGAGCTTCATCACAACGACGAAGAACACCGGGACGAAGATCACCGCCAACGTCGCAGTAATCATCCCGCCGATCACTCCGGTGCCGATGGCTTGCTGGCTTGCCGAGCTGGCGCCAGTGGCAATCGCCAGCGGTACTACGCCGAGGATGAACGCCAGCGACGTCATCACGATCGGGCGCAGACGCAGGCGTGCGGCCTGCAATGTCGCGTCGATCAAGTCGTGGCCTTCGTCGTACAGGCTCTTGGCGAACTCGATGATCAGGATCGCGTTCTTCGCCGAGAGACCGATGATGGTGATAAGGCCGACCTTGAAGAACACGTCGTTGGGCATCCCGCGCAGCGTCACCGCCAGTACCGCGCCGAGCACCCCCAAAGGCACCACTAGCAACACCGAAGTCGGAATCGACCAGCTCTCATACAGCGCTGCCAGACACAGGAACACGATCAGCAGCGACAGCCCGAGCAGAATCGGCGCCTGACTGCCGGACAAGCGCTCCTGCAACGACAGGCCCGTCCATTCTTGCCCCAGACCTTTCGGCCCTTGCGCAACAAGGCGTTCAACTTCGGCCATGGCTTCGCCCGTGCTGTGACCGGGCGAAGGTTCGCCGGAAATCGCAATCGCCGGGTAGCCGTTGTACCGGGTCAGTTGCGCCGGGCCCTGAATCCACTTGGCCTGCACGAATGCCGACAGCGGCACCATTTTTCCGGCGTTGTTGCGCACGTGCATTTTCAGCAAGTCATCTACCTGACTGCGTTGATCGCCTTCAGCCTGCACCACAACCCGCTGCATGCGCCCCTGATTGGGGAAGTCGTTGATGTACGCCGAACCCACAGCGGTGGACAGCACATTGCCGATGTCTGCGAACGACACGCCCAAGGCATTGGCCTGCTTGCGGTCCACCTCCAGTTGCACCTGCGGTGCTTCGGCCAGCGCGCTTTCACGAACGTTCATCAGCACCGGGCTTTTCTCGGCGGCTGCCAGCAACTCGGTACGCGCCTGCATCAGTGTTGCGTGGCCGAGTCCGCCGCGATCCTGCAAACGGAACTCGAAACCGCTGGACGTACCGAGGCCATCCACGGGGGGCGGCAGCACGGAAAACGCCATGGCGTCCTTGATCTGGCTCAAGGCGATGTTGGCGCGGTCGGCAATCGAGCTGGCCGAGTCGTCGCTACCGCGTTGCGACCAATCCTTCAGCGTGGAGAACGCCAATGCCGCGTTCTGTCCGCTACCGGAGAAGCTGAAACCCAGAATCACCACACTGTCACTGATGCCTGGCTCGCCAGCGTTATGTGCTTCAAGCTGTTCGGCGACCTGCACCGTTCGGTTCTTGGTGGCGCCGGGTGGCAGTTGAATGTCAGTGATCGTGTAGCCCTGATCTTCCACCGGCAAAAACGAGGAGGGCAGACGCATGAAGCAAATACCGAGGCCAACCAGCAACACGACGTAGATCAGCAGATACCGTCCGGTACGTTTCAGCGCATAACCGACCCAACCCTGATAGCGGTGGGTCAATTGCTCGAAGCGGCGGTTGAACCAGCCGAAGAAGCCGCTTTTCTCATGATGCTCGCCTTTGGCAATTGGCTTGAGCAGCGTTGCGCACAGCGCCGGGGTCAAGGTCAGTGCGAGGAACGCCGAAAACAGAATCGACGTTGCCATCGACAACGAGAACTGCTGGTAAATGACCCCGACCGAACCCTGCATGAACGCCATCGGTATGAACACCGCCACCAGCACCAGGGTGATGCCGATGATGGCGCCGGTAATCTGCGTCATCGCCTTGCGTGTCGCTTCCTTGGGCGACAAGCCCTCGGTGGCCATGATCCGTTCGACGTTCTCCACCACGACAATGGCATCGTCCACCAGAATACCGATGGCCAGCACCATGCCGAACATGGTCAACACGTTGATCGAGAATCCCAGCGCCAGCATGGTCGCGAACGTGCCCATCAGCGCCACCGGCACAACCAGTGTCGGGATCAGTGTGTAACGCACGTTTTGCAGGAACAGGTACATCACCGCAAACACCAGCAACATCGCTTCGCCGAGGGTATAGACCACCTTGGTGATCGAGACCTTCACGAATGGCGAGGTGTCGTATGGGATCTTGTATTCCACGCCGGCCGGAAAGTAACGCGCCAGCTCATCCATCTTCGCCCGCACCAGCGTCGCGGTGTTCAGTGCGTTGGCGCCCGGCGACAACTGCACGCCAACGGCGGTGGACGGCTTGCCATTGAGGCGAGTGCCGAATTGATATTCCTGACTGCCGATCTCGACCCGCGCCACATCTCCAATACGAACGGTGGAACCGTCCGGGTTGGCCTTGAGCACGATGTCGGCGAATTCCTGCGGCGTCGACAATTGGCCTTTGACCAGAATCGTCGCGGTGATTTCCTGCGTCGACGGCGCAGGCAGATCGCCGATGCTGCCCGCCGACACCTGGGCGTTCTGCGCGACGATGGCGGCGTTGACGTCTGCCGGGGTCAGGTTGAAACCGATGAGCTTCTGCGGATCGATCCAGATGCGCATGGCCCGTTCGGCACCATACAACTGCGCTTTGCCAACGCCATCCAGGCGCTTGATTTCGTTCATCACGTTGCGCGCCAGATAATCGCTGAGCGCTACGTCATCGAGCTTGCCGTCGCTGGACGTCAGGGTGATCAGCAACAGGAAGCCGGAGGAGACTTTCTCCACCTGCAAACCTTGCTGGTTCACCGCTTGCGGCAAGCGCGACTCGACTACTTTGAGGCGGTTTTGCACGTCGACCTGCGCCAGTTCCGGGTTGGTTCCCGGTTGGAAGGTCGCCTTGATCGTGGCGCTGCCCAGGCTGCTTTGCGATTCGAAGTACAACAGGTGATCGGCGCCGTTGAGCTCTTCCTCGATCAGGCTGACCACGCTTTCATCGACGGTCTGCGCCGACGCGCCGGGGTACACGGCGTAGATTTCGATCTGTGGCGGCGCGACGTCGGGGTATTGCGCCACTGGCAATTGCGGGATGGCCAGCGCACCGGCCAACAGGATGAACAGTGCGACTACCCAGGCAAACACCGGGCGGTCGATAAAGAACTGCGGCATATAAAAGCGTCCTGCTTACTGACCATAGGTCTGGGCAAGTGGAAGAGGGGTCTCGTCGATCTGTACTTTCTCGCCGGGGCGAGCGTGCTGCAGGCCTTCGATGACAATGCGGTCGCCGGGTTTGAGGCCGCCAGTGACGATCCAGCGATTGTTCTGCACCGCGCCCAGTTGCACCGGTTGCTCGGCCACGCGCATCTGTTCGTCGACAGTCAACACGTTCGCCACTCCGGCACTGTCTCGCTGCACGGCGCGTTGCGGGACGGTGATGCCATTCTGGATGGTGCCCTGTTCCAGGCGCACGCGGATGAAGCTGCCGGGCAACAGGTCGAGATCCGGGTTTGGGAATTCGCTGCGCAGAATGATCTGGCCGGTGCCCGGGTCGACGGTGATGTCGCTGAACAAAAGTTTGCCCGGCAGCGGATACAGAGTGCCGTCGTCCTGAATCAGCGTGGCCTTGACCTGATCCTGCCCGACTTCCTGCAATTGCCCGGAACGGAATGCGCGGCGCAATTCGTTGAGTTCGCGGGTCGACTGGGTGAGGTCGGCATAAATCGGGTTGAGTTGCTGAATCAGCGCTAACGGCGTGGTTTCGTTCTGGCCGACCAGTGCGCCTTCGGTGACTAGCGCACGGCCAATACGCCCTGAAATCGGTGCGGTGACGGTGGCATAACCCAGGTTCAGCTTCGCCCGTTCCACCGCGGCTTTGCTGGCGGCGACATCGGCGGCCGTTTGCCGTGCATTGGCGCGGGCGTTGTCGTAGTCCTGGGCGCTGATGGCCTTGTCGTCGATCAACTGGGCGTAGCGCTGCTCTTGCAACTTCGCCTGAAAGGCATTGGCCTCGGCCTTGCGCAAGGCGGCATCGGCGCTGTCCAGATCAGCCTTGAACGGTGCCGGATCGATGCGGAACAGCACGTCGCCCTTTTTCACGTCGCTGCCTTCGCGGTAGGTGCGTTGCAGCACCACGCCGGGCACCCGGGCACGCACTTCGGCAATGCGCGGCGCGGCGATGCGGCCGCTGAGTTCGCTGCTGATCGACAGGGGGCGGGCTTCGATGGTCTCGGTGCGCACGGTGGCTGGCGGCGCCTGCTCTTCGGCGTTCGAAGACGAGTCACAGGCGCTCAGCGTCAGCGCCATGGCGATCAGGCCGAGCCCGGCCAGCAGTTTGTTCGACATTTACCACCCCCAATATTGATGCCCGCATCCTACGGGCAGTTGCCGAGAGTAGCGGTGAAGCTTTGTAGGCGCTGTGTGAAATTGTGTAAGGGTTTTACTCAGGAGTGGGTGAGGGCGTATATCCTTTAGCCCTTGAAATTTATTGCGACAGTTCAATAGCTATCGCGAGCAGTCGCCACAGCACTTTTTCTGGAACACCCATGCCCAACATCCTGCTGGTCGAAGACGACACCGCCCTCGCCGAACTGATTTCCAGCTACCTGGAGCGCAACGGCTATTCCGTCAGCGTGATCGGCCGTGGCGACCATGTGCGTGAACGGGCGCGGGTCAATCCGCCGGATCTGGTGATCCTCGACTTGATGTTGCCGGGGCTTGATGGCCTGCAAGTCTGCCGTTTGCTGCGCGCCGACTCGGCGACGCTGCCGATCCTGATGCTCACCGCTCGCGATGACAGCCACGATCAGGTGCTGGGCCTGGAAATGGGCGCTGACGATTACGTCACCAAACCCTGCGAACCGCGCGTGTTGCTTGCACGGGTGCGTACTTTGCTGCGCCGCAGCAGCCTGGGCGAACCGTTGACGGTCAACGACCGCATCGTCATGGGCAACCTTTGCATCGATTTGTCCGAACGCACCGTGAGCTGGCGCGATCAGCCGGTCGAGTTGTCCAGCGGCGAGTACAACTTGCTGGTGGTATTGGCGCGACACGCCGGCGAAGTGCTCAGCCGCGACCAGATTCTGCAACGCCTGCGCGGCATCGAATTCAACGGCACTGACCGTTCGGTGGATGTGGCGATTTCCAAGCTGCGGCGCAAGTTCGATGACCATGCCGGCGAGGCGCGCAAGATCAAGACGGTGTGGGGCAAGGGTTATCTGTTCAGCCGTTCCGAATGGGAATGCTGATCTGATGTTTCGCATCCTGTTTCGTCTGTATCTGGTGACGATTGTCTCGTACAGCGCGGCCATTTATCTGGTGCCGGATCTGGTGGTCATGGCGTTCCGGGAGCGCTTCGTTACCTACAACCTGGATTATTCCCGTGGCTTGCAATCGCTGATCACCAAACAGTTTCACGCCGTGCCGCAGGAACAATGGCCCGCCGTGGCAGCGTCGATGGACAAGGACTTCCAGCCGCTGCACATCGTGCTGGCGCGCATCGACGATGCCGACTTCACCGCCATTGAACGTGAGCGACTGCGGCGTGGCGAGAACGTGGTGCGCATCGGCGATTGGGGCTGGCGCACACTCGCGGTCACGCCGCTGGACGACACCATGGCGGTGCAAATGGTGGTGCCGCCCGACCCGATGGACGTCGATCTGTTGTACTGGAGCATTAACGTATTGATCGGCGCAACGCTGCTCGCCTGTCTGTTGATGTGGCTGCGTCCACACTGGCGCGATCTGGAGCGCCTCAAGGGCACTGCCGAGCGTTTTGGTAAAGGTCATCTGAGCGAACGCACGAATATCGCCTCGAGTTCGAACATCGGCAGCCTGGCCAATGTGTTCGACACCATGGCCGGTGACATCGAGAACTTGCTCAACCAACAGCGCGACCTGCTCAATGCGGTTTCCCACGAACTGCGCACGCCGTTGACGCGCCTGGATTTCGGCCTGGCGCTGGCGCTGTCCGACGACTTGCCGGCAGCGAGCCGTGAGCGTTTGCAAGGGTTGGTCGCACATATTCGTGAGCTGGATGAATTGGTACTGGAATTGCTGTCTTACAGCCGCTTGCAGAACCCTGCGCAGTGTCCGGAGCAGGTCGAAGTGTCGCTGGACGAATTCATCGACAGTATTCTGGGCAGCGTCGACGAGGAACTGGAGTCGCCGGATATCGTCATTGATGTGCTGCTGCACGGACAGCTCGAGCGCTTCTCGCTTGATCCGCGACTGACTGCCCGGGCGATCCAGAATCTGGTGCGCAATGCCATGCGGTACTGCGAAAAGCGCATTCAGATCGGCGTACAGGTTTGCGCAAAAGGTTGCGAGATCTGGGTGGATGACGACGGCATCGGCATTCCCGACGATGAGCGCGAGCGGATTTTCGAGCCGTTCTATCGACTCGATCGCAGCCGTGATCGGGCCACAGGTGGGTTCGGGCTTGGGCTGGCGATCAGCCGTCGGGCACTGGAAGCGCAGGGCGGGACTTTGACGGTAGAGTCTTCGCCGCTGGGGGGCGCGCGATTCCGACTGTGGCTGCCAACTTCAGTCTGACGGCCGCTCGCCACAGGGGAATGGTCGCCGATCAGCTGATTTCAGTGGATTGAATCAACCCGACCCCTGCGCCCTGCATCCGGTCCATCGCCGCCGCCAGTGATCCATCCAGATCAATCGCCCGGCAGGCATCCAGCACCACAAACGTATTGAACCCCGCCGCCCGCGCATCCAGAGCGGAAAACATCACGCAGAAATCCAATGCCAGACCAACCATGTAGACCGTATCCATGCCGCGCTCTTTCAAGTAACCGGCCAGTCCGGTGGTGGTGCGCCGATCGGCCTCCAGAAACGCAGAATAGCTGTCGATGTCGGGATTGCAGCCCTTGCGGATGATCAACTGGGCGTGGGGCAGATCCAGCTCCGGGTGAAACTGGGCACCGGGAGTGGCTTGCACACAATGGTCGGGCCAAAGTGTCTGTGCACCGTAAGGCAGTTGAATGACATCGAAGGGTTGACGGCCGGGGTGGCTGGAAGCGAAAGAGACATGTCCCTTCGGGTGCCAGTCCTGGGCAATTAATACCTGTTTGAAGTGGCCGGCAATGCGATTGATCAGCGGCACAATCTGGTCGCCTTCAGGCACCGGCAATTGACCGCCGGGAATGAAGTCGTTCTGAACGTCGATCACCAGTAATGCAGTGCGAGACGAAATCGGCATCGGCATCGGTGGAATACTCCTTGGAAGATTACTTTTCCAGCATAGAAGTGGTTTTTCTCATACGGCTAAACGACTTCTCAACAAATTTGCCTTTTCTTCGAGCCCTGCGGCGGTGTCATGGCCGATCAACATCCACGCATGCTCTCGCTCGGTCCAATACACCACATTCATCCCTTGCCGGCGTTCGTGCGCCAAAGGTTGACTGCCGCTGTTCGAACGCCTGACGCACAGCGCCAATGGCCCATGTTTCGCGTCCAGATACACGATCTGCGCAATCGGTACGCCGTCGTACTCAAGCATTTGCGCGCGCTTGAATTCAGCGCCCGGCAGTTTCAGCGCGGCAGCGGAAAGATTCAGGCCAAGGCGTGCGTCGACGCTGCGTAACTGTGCGCGCTGTGTAACGTCGTCAGTGGGCAAATGCTCCAGTGTCTGCGGCACATACAGCGCCATATAGTCGCCAACCAACCCACGCCAGTTGTGTGATTGCTGCGCCTGCCAGCCGAGCAACAATCGGTCCGCCAGCACCCCGCCAGCCACCAACGTGGCTGCTGTGGCAGCGATAAACCAGCGGCGACTCAGCCCCGGCTTTTGTGGCGAAGGAATGGCATCCAGGCGTGCTTGCAGACGATCCAGCGGCGCTTGTTGCGCCAGTTCATCGTAGGCGTTCTTGAACGGCAGGCTGCTGCGGCTCAGCCACTGCGCGCGCAGGTTGAGCAGCGGGTCGTCAGCGATTGCGTTGTCGAGTCGGCGGCGATAATCCGGGTCGAGCTCATCGTCCAGATAGGCCACCAGTTGCTCGTCCGAAGGTGTATTCATGAGCGGTCTCCTTCGGTGGGTTTCGGCACGGATTGCAGCGGCGGATATTCGGCGAGTTTGAGGCGGGCGGTGGCCAGACGACTCATCACGGTGCCGATCGGCACCTGCAGAATCTCCGCGACTTCGCGATAGGACAGGCCCTCGACATACGCCAGGTACACGGTTTCACGCTGAGTTTCAGGCAGCGCATCGACCCGACGAATCACTTGCGCCGCCATGACGTGCGTCTGCGCCGCGTGCTCACCGTCGAACGCCAGTTGCCCATCGGCATCGACCTGACCAGTACCGTGGCGCACGCGGCGAGCGCGCACTTCATTGAGCCAGATCGAATGCAGAATGCTCAGCAGCCAGCGATCCATGCGCGTGCCGGCCGCGTACTGCGCAAAACGCTCCAGCGCCCGCACGCACGTGGCCTGCACGAGATCCTCGGCCACGTGTCGATTGCGCGACAGCAGCAAACCGTAGCGCCACAATCGCGCCAGATGCTGGCCGAGTTCTGCTCTGAATGCCTGATCGCTGACGATGATCGCCTCCGTTGATTGATGCTCAGGTTTTCGATGAATCGTTGATGGCTTCAGCCAAATCCTGGTACTCCTCGCAGGACGTGCCGCAAATCGATTTGATCTGCTGCAACTGTTCCTGCGCCAGGTCGACGCGGCCTTTGATCACATAGGCCTCGCCGAGGTATTCGCGCACTTGCGCATACTGCGGATCGAGTTTCACCGATTGCAGGTAATAGCTGATGCCTTCGTCGGTACGGCCCAGTTTGCGCGTGGCATATCCGCGATAGTTCAGGGCCTTGGCGGTGTTCGGTTGTTGCAGGGTATCGAGCAGCGCCAGCGCTTCGTCGTAGCGACCGTCCTTGGCGAGGCGATAGGCGTAGTCGGTACGATCAGCGTCGGGCAACAGGCTGCTGGTTTGCAATACGCACTTCTGCGTTTTGCTGTCCCAGACCTGGCCTTTGGGGCATTCGGGCTTCTTGACCGGCTCGTCTTCATCGCCATTGGCAAACGCCAAATGGCTGGACAGGGCAGCGGCCAGCAGCAACGGGGCGGCGAACATAACGGAACGGATAGTCATGGGCAAGGCTCCACAGAGGGTTATGTCTGACTTTGAACACCACAGGGTGAAATTTTATTCATTGCTTTGTCAGTGACTGTTCAAGGTAGGCGTAAATTCAAGCGCTATGCTCGTGGGCATCCGCCGTTGATCCGAAGCTTTGCCGCAAGGGGAGTTGCCATGAAAGATCAGGTCCATCACTCAGCCGCCGCCGGCTACAAAACCGCTGCCGATACCTACGTCAAAGGGCGGCCGGATTACCCGCCGCAGGTCAGCGAATGGCTGACCGCCACATTGGGTCTGGATGGTCATAAAACCGTGATTGATCTGGGCGCTGGCACTGGCAAGTTTACCGGGCGGCTGGTGGCGACCGGCGCGCAAGTGATTGCCGTGGAACCGGTGGCCCAGATGCTGGAAAAACTCTCTGATGCCTGGCCGCAGGTACTGGCGGTGAGCGGGACGGCAACGGACTTGCCGTTGCCCGATGCTTCAGTGGACGTGGTGGTCTGCGCCCAGGCGTTTCACTGGTTCGCCAGCACTGAGGCGCTGACCGAAATCGCCCGAGTGCTCAAATCCGGGGGCAAGTTGGCGCTGATCTGGAACCTGCGCGATACCCAAGTCAGTTGGGTGCCGAAACTCGATGCAATCGTCAACGCACTGGAGGGCGACACGCCGCGCTATTACAGCGGTGCCTGGCGGGCGGCGTTTCCGCATCCGGCGTTCGGCGCGTTGCAACTCCAGCAGTTTCACCATGGCCACACCGGATCGCCGGAAGATGTGATTTTCAATCGAGTGCGCTCCACCAGTTTTATCGCCGCGTTGCCGGACGCGCAGCGGGCGCAGGTCGATGAGCAGATTCGCGCGCTGATCAACTCCGAGTCGGAGCTACGCGGTAAAGATGTGGTGACAGTACCTTACGAAACCGCAGCCTTCTTCGCCGTAAAACTTGGCTGAGTCTCCCTGTGGGAGCGAGCTTGCTTGCGAAGGCTGATCCAACATCAACATACAACCCGGATCAGCTCAACTGAGGCGCATCGACAACGTTCTTCCGCTCCCGAACCCCACGAACCACCAGATACAACAACGGCCCAACCGACACAAAAACCGCCGTCAGCAACAAATAAGGCACCACCGACCACACAGTCTGCGCGCGCGCCTTGGCATCCTTGACCATCCACACCCCGGCCAATGTCGCCAGCAAGTACAGATCAATCACCACCTGAGCGGTATCGGGCCGTGACATCAGGCTGATGCCGAAGTCGATCAACGACTGCTCAGCCTGAAGCATCACCGAAACCGTATAACCGGTAAACGCGAGCAAAGCCGTGAGGGGCAGGGCGATAGACATCATGCATTCGTTCCTTGAAGTGATGAGCAGAATCGCCAGCCTACCTTTGTCGCGCGGAATTGGCCATTGACGCGCGAGCACCGCTCGGGCTAATTTCCAGCCCATGACTTCCACCGTATTGCGCTGCCAGCCAAGCATTATTACCGCCATTCCTCATTTGGCGGGCTAGCTCACGACTGCAGCACCCAACCCGCCCTAGAGGCGGGTTTTCATTTTCTGTCTCCCGGGTTTTAACCAAAAACACCTGCCCCCTGTAGGAGCTGCCGCAGGGGAGGTGAGTCAGGAGACGACGATGATGAATGAGCAACAAATCCTGCTTGAGCAGTACGTGAAGAAGATCCTGGCCGCGCCGGTCTACAACATTGCCATACGCACGCCATTGCAGGCCGCGCCGGCGTTGTCCGAAGCACTGGGCAACCGCATCCTGCTCAAGCGGGAAGACCTGCAACCGACGTTCTCCTTCAAGATCCGTGGCGCCTACAACAAACTGGTGCAGTTGAGCGACGAACAGAAGGCGCGCGGGGTGATCACCGCATCCGCCGGCAATCATGCTCAAGGTGTGGCGCTGGCAGCGCGGGAGTTGGGCATCGCCGCCACCATCGTCATGCCGTCGACGACACCCGAACTCAAAGTGCTTGGTGTACGAAGTCGCGGCGGCGAAGCACTGCTGCACGGCGAGAGCTTCCCGTTCGCCCTGGCCCATGCGCTGCAATTGGCCGAACAGACCGGGCGAACCTTCGTTTCGCCTTTCGACGATCCGGACGTGATAGCCGGGCAAGGGACGGTGGCGATGGAAATACTCCGCCAGCATCAAGGCACGCTGGACGCGATCTTCGTTCCGGTCGGCGGTGGCGGTTTGATCGCTGGCATCGCCGCCTACGTCAAATACCTGCGCCCGGAAGTGCGCATCATCGGCGTCGAGTCCGAGCACTCCGCCTGCCTGAAAGCCGCAATGCAGGCGGATCAGCGCGTTGTACTGCCGAGCGTCGGCACCTTCGCTGACGGTGTGGCCGTGGCGCAGATCGGCGAATATGGGTTTGAGGTGTGCCGTTTTTGCGTCGATGAAGTTATCACCGTCAGCAACGACGAACTCTGCGCGGCGATCAAGAACATCTACGACGATACCCGCTCGATCACCGAACCTTCCGGCGCGTTGGCGGTGGCGGGGATCAAGCAATACGTGGCGAGAAGTGGTGTGCGCGAGCAGACCTTCGTGGCAATCGACTCGGGCGCCAACATCAACTTCGACAGCCTGCGCCACGTCGCCGAGCGCGCCGCTGCATGCGGCGCCCCGGCGTGATGGCGATCAGGGCAGCAATGGGCGCAGGAAGCTGCGCTCGTAGCTGAGGATGAATTTCTTCTCGACCAGTGATTCCACCAGCGCGGTGCTCTGCGGGTCGGTCATCGCGATATGTCGGTAGCTTTCGTAATCCGCCAGCGACGGAAAACTGAACAGGCAGTAGGCGATATTGCTCGCACCCTCGGACGGCAAAAAATAGCCGTGATGGGTGCCGCCCAGACGCTCGACAATGCCGAGCCAGGCCTTGGCGTAGGCCTCGAACTCGGTCAACTGGTAAGGATCGATCACGTATCTGACGTGGCAGGTAATCACGGAAGATGCTCCTTGCTCAGATCATTCCTGAAGGGCAGTGCCGACTTTGTCCGAGGCGGACCAGATGCGATAACGCACTTCGACGTCCGACGGAGCATAAACCACCACTGGCAACTTGCTGTTGTAACGCAGCATGAAGCCATCCCCGACCACGGGCACGAACGCGCGCTTCTTCTGGGAGCCGGGCGGGCAGGCCATCTTCGTGCTCATCGGGCCGATGACTGTTTCCAGTCGGTAGAACGAGTAACCCCAGCCTTCGAGGTTCTTCTCATCCAGCATGCCGCCCAGACGTTGGCGGTTGCAATCGACTTCGAGGGTTTTGCCAGCGAGGATCTCGACTTGAAAGTTCTCTTCCTGATCCTGCTTGGGCAGGTGAATGACCTGACGAGTGAAACCGACCTCAGCCTTTGGATACGGCGCCACATCTTCCAGTTTGGCCGCGTGGGCGAGGGTAGACAGGCTGGCGACGATCAGGCCGGTGGTCGCGTAAGTACGGAAAGAACCCATGGAAGCCTCCTTGCGGGTGTAGTGTGGATTGAGGGGCATTCTTACCCCCACGCGCGTCGAATGCAAACCGACGCCGAGTTGCAATTTGCAGGGCCTGGAAGTCCTTTTCTTGCATTTTGCAACTGGCCAAATGCTGGCCTCATCGCCAAGTGCTTGATTTTACGAGGGTCAAAACGATCCGATGGAAGGCACGCTTTATGCGTCTGTTTGGTGCAGCGCACCGGGTTCGGGCGCCTACACTCCAAAAGGCATTTCGCAGTACAACCGCTTGCCGCACCAGGGAAACAGCGGGGACACACCCGTGCAGGGGCAGCAAAAGCGGTCAACGTGAAGCGTTGATTGGCAGTTTCATTTAGAAGGAGAGGTTCACCATGTTTCTGTCTGCCTTGGAACTACGCAATATCATTGAAAGCAGCTTTCTGCCTAAACGCTGCCAATGCACGCTGTCGCCAGACTTGTCGATGACCGTCAAGGTTTTCGGCGATCACCAGACCGACCAGGTCGATTTATTGGTTAGCGGCATTGATGCCAGTCATTTGAATGGCTGTCGCGAAATCAACGAACTGATCGCCGGGCTACGCTCGGACCTGGAGCGACAGGCGACGCCACATCACTATAGTCCACGATCCAGAGCCGTTTAACGCACCGTTTCACCCAGTTCGACCGTCACGCGCCGGGCCTGCACAAAACCAAGGCCCAGCGCGAACTCGACCAGCACCGCGAGCAGAATCCCGGGGCCGGCGTGACCGTTGAGCCATTCTGCAAAACCCAGCACCGCCAAACCAAAACAGCCAACGATAAACCCATTGCTTAGCGCGTTGCGCCCAAGCGATGGCGGCGCGCTGCGCACCAGATAAAACATCAGCCCCAGCGCTGCAAACAGCACCGCACTGCGCCGCGCGACAAAACCGGCTGAGTCGGAATACGCGATGCTCCAGATCGCCAGCAACACGTCGGGGAAAAAGCCCCAGACCAACGCCAAGAGAAAACACAACGAAGAAGTTAGAGTCGACAACGTGCGAAACGACAACTGCATGGCGAATCCTTGCGGCAGTGAGGAAGGCCCCCGAGCATAACCTCGCGAAACACTTCCCGCCTACCGCAAACCCGCAAATCAGAGCTTTCCTTCAGTTTTGATAACTGCACGCGTCAGACAACTTCCGGTAGCTGATCTCTTCAGGCTTGCCGTTGTTGTCGATGTACTTCATGTCGGCAGTGATCACCTTGCAATCCAGAGTGGGCGGCTCAGTCAACGACACGACCTTCGCCACATGCAGCGGCATGCCGTACTCATAAGGCACAGCGTTGGACGTGGCAGACGAGTCATTGGCCTGGGCGAGCCCAGCGAACGCGGTGCAGGCGAGGGCAGTGGTGAGCAGGAAAGGACGGATATTCATGAAAGGACTCCCGTGTGACGGTTCTAGAGTTCGGCGTGATTCAGCCAAACCTGCCGCACTGGGCGTCAGCCAATAGCGCTGAGGGCGTGCGGTTCAGTAGAGTTTTTGACCGCAGCGTTAAGCGATGGTTAACCGGGCTGAATGCCGGCTGTCAGGGAGCGGGGCGATTTCCTGCGCAGGCAGGCCGTATTCCTACAAGGACAGATGCCTTGTCTGCTTTCGGCGGCTGGAGCGGGGCGGTTATGGTTTCGCGTCGCTGCAAAATCAGCGATTCGGGTTTGGTCACCTGAGAAGAGTTCATTGCATATGTGCCATCATTTGCACCGCGAACATCTATGTTCGTGTAGTGCATTGCTGTGGCGGCTGTGTGCAGGACGCCTTCGGGCGAGCTGAGTTTGAACTGTTCTCGGTTGACCAAGCCTGTACACGGCCGCCTCCCCACTGTTTGGTCACGGTGCCGGCGGTTACCTTCGAAAACAGTTGAGTAATCAATATGCCAATAATTAATCCGCTCCCCAATCGCTACATCCCCCTCAACAGCGGCGTCACCGAAAGCGCACCCTTGGTCATCGACACCGAAGCCAACCCCAAAGACATTCTGGAAGCCGCCGTCCAGCGCGTCCGCGCCTCGGCCGATCTGCTCGAAACCCTGCACTGCCTCTGCTTCAAACACGCTGATGTTCAGGACATTCCGCACATTACCCATGCGTTGTACCTGCTGACGCAGGATGGCAATGATTTGCTGCAGGTGGCGCAGCAGCAGATGTTGAATTGGAAGGCGCCGGTTTAAAGATTGGCTGCATGCTCTGGCATTCACGGGCGGAAGAGTTTCTGCCCGTGCTTAACGCTCGTGACACTCGATGAGTCAATGACGAGATTCTTTAACCAGAGAAGATTCAAGCGGACTGATCAAATCAGGGGCCCATTTCAGCTCGACAATATTTCCTGGTAAAAACCGCACATGCAGAAAATCATCACCGCGTTCTCGGCGAGGCAGCGGCAAAGTAACCTCATGATCTTCTTTCTTGACCCCTTGCCTTAACTGCTCGCCTGTACGGCTGAGTATCCAAGAAACCCGAACCGTCTCGCCCTCAATTCTTTGGCAACACACGGTTCCACCACCACCCATTGCAGCCAGGTTTCCGCCCCAAAAATCATTTACCCAGAAACTCAAAATAGGCCGATCCGTGTAGTTTGCGGAAGTCAGCATGGCTCCGGGAGTACGGAGCAGGGCGAGGATTTTGGGTGTGGCATAGCAAAGCAGCAACGCCAATACACTCAGCGCTATTCGCCTTCGTCGCCATGTTCGTTTTCGGCGTGTGTCCGCTGCAATGTCTATCAATTAAAATTCCCAAAGAATGATGACTACATTCTTCGTCTGGAATGCTTTTATCCATTGACTGTGAGCGAATGTTTTATGACGCATCACTGGCGTTAATAACCTAGCTTGTCAGGAAAAAAAGAGAGGGGCGGGTGGTTTGCCTTCCACGTTTTTGCGAGTTCTTTTGCGCTTTCTATTTGTTGTTTAGACATGTTTTTTTCAACTTCTGGTAATGTGTCGTTGACATTGTTTATCACGTTTCCACCACCATCAAGCTCTAGTAAATTTAAAAGTAACGCATATGATGTTACTGGGTCCGAAGTGAATCCGTATTTTGGCTCTTTTTCACCAATGTAATACGCATAGCCAAAAACTCCCGATACATAGCTTGAAGCAGCAGCTTTCTCATTCCAGATTCTGAAAGACGACAAATCGTTTTTTTCAATCCTGGCAGCAGCAAATCCCATCATAGCTGGAGGATAACCATTCTCTGCAGATGCTTTCATCCACTTTTCGATTTCATCTGATCTTCTGGAGGGCAGTAGGAATACTCCGCCACCTTCTTGATATTTAATCGCTAAACGAAATTGCGCCAATGGGAAACCTTTTTGTGCAGATTTTTCTAACCATTCATCGTTCCCTGTTATTTCCCATAACAAGTACATGGACTCAGCATTTCCATGAGATGCATGATCAGTTGCAAGCATCTTCGCTTTATTCATCCACTCTTCAGGTGATTGCTTAAAGGAAGAACAATTTTTCATAGTTGCGCACAAGTCTTGGTCCGCTTTTCCGAGCCGGATCATAGAATAAATATTGCCTTTTTTTGCTGACTCCTCGTAAGCTTTTTGTGCTTCCTGAGTCATGTGTCTGTTATTTTTTCTTATTGATTCGCCTAGGTAATAGAGTGCCTCATCATCGCCACCATCAGCGGCGATCTTCAAAAACTCAATCGCAGAAATGGCTTTGTATTGATTGTATAGCTCGATGCCCTTTATTTTTGCCTGAGATTGTTCGTGCGTAAGCGCGAATGACTGAGTTGACGCTAGGGCTAACAACATGATCGCAGTGGTCATCAGTTTCATTGGTGTTTCTGCCGAGTTTACGGAAGGTGGTTGCTTCATCCGGGATGTTAAAGGGTGGTAGTTCACCACAATGAAATCCGGAGTGCACCACCGTGAAAAACAAGAGAAAATTGAGTCAGTTACTCAGTTTGTCGGGGAAGAACGAAAGCGGCGGGTGAGTGGCTATCCATTCCTCAGCGACAGCTTTTGAGCTCTCTAACTGTTCAGGCGTCATCTTGCTCCCGATTTCTTCGAGAGTATCTTGAACGAAATCTTGAATAGCGCCTCCGCCATCCAGTTCTTTCAGAAGACTAATCAGTGCATAACCCTTAACCAGATCTAGATGATAACCAACTTGGTCAGGGGCATGGGCAATGTAAGATCCATAACTGCTAATAGCTATTTGATCGCCCGTTTCAGCTGCTGCCTGAAGCCAATAGCGCACACCTTCAAGATCTCCTTTCATATACAGGATCTCAATGTAATCCATCATTGCTTTCGGATTGCCACCTTCAGAAGCAGCTTTCAGCCATTTGCTGATGGCCTCTTCACGTTTTCCAGGCATAAGAAAAAATCCTTCACCTTGGCGATCACCGACGGCCATCCAATATTGTGCGAGTGCATAACCTGCGTTTGCAGATTTTTCCAACCAAGTACGATCGAAAGTTATTTCATACATTAAATACAAAGACTCAGGGGTGTCTGTGCTTGATGCCATTTTTTTAGCCTGAATCAACCAATCAGCGCTTGATTTTTTGCTCGCGGGACAATTGGTCATTTTTCTGCAGAGGTCATCGTTTTGGCGGCCTAGCTGAATCATGGCAAATATAGATCCATTACCCGCAGCGGTTTCGTACCATTGCTGCGCTTCAGCAGTCATGTACCGGCTTCGCTTTCGAAGTGCCTCGGCAAAGTAGTACTGTGAATTCACATTTCCGGAGTCGGCCTCTTTTTTTAGTTCGCGAATCGCCAAGTCTAATTTTAGCTGGTTGTATAACACCACTCCCAGGGTTGATTCATTTGTTTGCGAATGTGCTGAGCCGTTTGCAGAAAGAGCGGCGACCAACATTGCTAAAATAATTCTAAATGCTCGCACTGCTATTAATAACCTAGCTTGTCAGGGTAGAACGAGAGAGGCGGGTGGTTGGCCTTCCACGTTTTTGCGAGTTGTTTTGCTTTTTCTATTTGCTCTTTTGACATGTTTTTTTCTATGTCGGGTAATGTATCATTTACGTCTCGTATTACATTGCCTCCACCATTAAGTTCCAGCAGGTTTGAAAGTAAAGCATATGATTTTATTGGGTCGAATGCGAAGCCGTATTTTGAGTTTTCTTCACCTATGTAGGATGCATATCCAAATACACCTTCTACGTAGCTCGAGTCAGCTGCTTTTTCGTTCCAGCTTCTGAACGAGGCTAAATCATTTTTTTCGATCATGATTGCGGCTAACCCCATCATTGCAAGTGGATAACCATTTTCAGCAGACGCTTTCATCCATCGTTCGATAGCTTGGTTGCGCCTCGAGGGTAGTAAAAATGAACCACTTCCTTCTTGGTACTTCGTCGCCAGACGGAACTGCGCAAATGCGAATCCGTTCTCTGCTGATTTCTCCAACCAGTCATCGTTGCCTGTCATTTCATATAACAGGTACATCGATTCGCTATCTCCTTGCGTTGCTCGTTGAATTGCAAGGCTTTTAGCTTTAATTACCCAGCTGCTAGGAGAGTCTTCACCTTGTGGACAGTTTTTCATGGTTGAACACAAGTCGTCTTCAATTCTCCCAAGGCGAATCATAGAGTAGATATTCCCCTTTTTTGCGGAGCTTTCGTATGCTTTTTTTGCTTCCGGAGTCATGTGGCGGTTGTTTTTTCTTATTGCTTCACCCAGGTAATAAAGTGCTTCATCATCTCCACTGTCGGCTGCAATTTTTAACAACTCGATCGCGGATATGGCTTTGTATTGGTTGTAGAGTACGATTCCATTATCTTTAGCAATTCGCTGCTGAGATGTGAGTTCGGCTTGAGCGTGCGAAGATAAAGAAGCTATGAATAGCAAGCTCAATGCAGTTTTTTTCATATCCTAACGGCTTAGCTTTTCAGGAAAGAAAGACAGCGGTGGGTGAGTAAGTGCCCACTTTTTAGAGAACTCGTTTGCTTCTGAAATTTGCGAGCTTGATAGTTTTGCTGCAATTATCGGAAGTTTGTATTTAACATTAACCTGCATTCCGCCGCCACCATCCAATGTTTGAAGTGAGGATACGAGCGAGTATCCTTTCACAGGATCGTATGGGAAACCAAATGTATCAGGCTCGTGAGCAAGATATGATCCGAAGTTGTAGACGGATTCAGCGTTACCTACTAGAGCTGCTTGCTCACTCCAATATCTAAAGCCGTCGATATCGCCTTTTTCATAAAGAAGTGCTGCGTATTCCATCATCGACTTAGGGTTTCCCTTCTCGGATGATAGTTTGAACCATTTTTCCACTTCTTTAGAGCGATTCCAAGGTAAAAATAACCCTTTGCCTTGCTTGTATAAGACTGCCAGCCAATATTGCGCTTGGGAGTTTCCGGCCATCGCTGATTTCTCAAGCCAAGAGTCATCTAATGTAACTTCGTACATGATGTACATTGCTTCTGCGCTACCGCTTTTTGCTTTTTTTGAAGCTTGATTCTTTGCTTCGTTCAACCACTCAATTGGCTCTTTCTGAGGAGGAGTACAGCCTTTAACGATATCGCATAAATCTTTTTCGATTCGGCCGAGTTGTATCATTGCGTACAGATCACCTTGATTTGCTGAAGCTTCATACCAACTTCTTGCATCGGGATCTACGTAATGGTTTTTTGTTCTCAAGGCTTCGGCTAAATAATATTGTGCTTCGTGATCACCGGCCTCTGCTGCAATTGTAAGAAAAGGAATGGCGGAAATCGCTTTGTACTGGTTGTAGAGTACGATTCCATTATCTTTAGCAGATCGCTGTTGCAAAGTGAGTTGAGCCTGTGCGTACGAAGGAAACAAGGCGATCAATAGCAGTGCCCCGGCTAAGCTCTTCATGAGATTATTGACTTAACTTGTCTGGAAAAAAAGAAAGAGGAGCATGGGTGGATTTCCATTTTTTTGCGAGCTGCTTGCCTTCTGTAATTTGATCGGCTGTCATCTTAGCTTCAATTTTTAGAAGTTTGCTTTCCACTCTAGCTTGTAAACCGCCACCGCCATCTAGTTCCTTCAACGTATAAACGAGTGCATATCCTTTGATAATGTCGAATGGAAAACCATAGGTGTCTGGCTCATGAGCAAGATCAGATCCGTAACCATATACCGTTGTGGCATAACCTGCTAAAGCCGCTTGTTCGTTCCAGTGGCGGAATCCTTCTCGATCACCCTCTTCATAAAGAAGGGCTCCGTATTCCATCATGGAAGGTGGGTATCCACCCTCAGCTGAAGCTTTGAATAGTTTTTCAACAGCTTCGGAACGTTTCCATGGCAGAAAAAAACCATCCCCCTGTTTGAAGCTAGTGGCCAATAAGTACTGTGAGATGTGGTGGTTTTTGGCAGCAGATTTTTGTAGCCAAGTTTTATCTAATGTTAGTTCGTACATGATGTACATGGCTTCAGCGTTTCCATCCTCAGCCTTAGGTTGAGCCAGGCTATATGCCTTATTTAACCAATCTGAAGGTTTTTTTTCTGTGGTTGGACAATCATTTGCTAATTTGCACAGATCATTTTTATTTCGTCCAAGCTGAATCATTGCATAGAGATCCCCTTGAGTAGCTGCGGCTTCATACCACTTTTTAGCTTCAGGGTTCATATAGCTATTTTTCTGTCTTAACGACTCAGCAAGGTAATATTGTGCCTCGTGGTCTCCGGCTTCTGCCGCGACTCGAAGTAAAGGAGTTGCGGAGACAGCTTTAAGCTGGTTGTAGAGAATTATACCCTGCTGCTTTGCGAGCGATTGTTCAATATTCAGCTCGGCGGCTGCCTGGTTGGTACCGATGAGTGCTAGCACTGCTGACAAAAATACTATGAGCCGCATCTTATTTATTCTCAAATTTTCCGGTTGGGGCGATATATTTTGCTGTGCCAGATGGTGTATATGTTCTACCGAAGTACTGGGATCTTTGGCATTGTCCATCCTTGTTCGCGCCTAGTACTTTTACATGGGATAAATAATCGGCGCGCATGTCATCACCGGTACGATCAGTTAGGCGAAGAACGGGTTCTGTCATAAAGTTATCGAGTGCGAGCCTTCGCTCGCAATACAACTGTCCCTCGTTCACCGGTTTTATACCAAATTTAGTCATCGACATGCATATTTCTTCAAAATGATTCTGTGCTTTATCAACGGAGTTTTCATTGTGTGCGCGCTTTAGGATCCAGCCGAGAATCTTTTCAATAGCTTTTTGTTGCAGTAAATGTGATTTTTCCTCGCTATACTTAATAGTATCTTCTTTTTTTGCCGTTTCTCCTGTGGGTCTGGTAACTGTCACAGAGAAATCACTTGGAGGGCTGATTAGCGTCAAAAGAAGAGGGCCTAAAGCTCCGGGAATAGCATTAATGCACCATTCTTCTAATTCAACTTGATTTTCATACGACATGATCGTGTGCGCTATCGAGCCGCCTTTGCCGGTTGCAGTCAAGCTTTCATAAAGCGTCATTACCGCATCAGCACCCATAAGATAAATCATTCGAATGTCAAAACCACCAATTGCAAGCGTGTTTAATTTTGAAAGATAAGCGTAGGTTTCGTCTTCAATTACAAAGTATGGATTTTGTTTGTTTTTATAAAGTTCTCTGCGGAACATGTTGAGCAATTCGGTGACTGCATCATAACCAATTTCGAATTTAAATGAGCCGCCGACACCTGGGCCAGCGATCAACGCAGCTTTTAGAACAAGAATGAGACGACCGTCATTGAGCGAAATACTTGCCTCTGCTTTGGCACCAAGGCCGGCTGCAGCGTTGAGTTCTACTGTCAGGCGCGCAAGGCTAAACCACTCACTCGCTTTAATACCTGCGTTTTTTCCAGCAACTGGCGCTTTTGTCAGTAATGCTACTTCGGACGGAGGGGCCCAGTTCAGCGCACCAGTTACCATAATGCCTGTTTGCACACCTGCGAAAAGATTGAATGCTGCCTTGGCTCCGTCCTGAACTTGCAGCGTTTGAGCGAAGTTGGCCTGGCCACTCTTCTCTGTGTGTAGAAAGTTGCGTTTATCAGGTGCGCGCACAACAGGTTCGGGGGGCGCCAGATGGAAGCCCGCATTGCCAATATCCAAAGCAATTTCCGAGGACAGTAGCAATGAAGCGCCAGCGTAACCCCACGCTTTAGCGCCAAGGTAGAGCGAAAAACGCCCGAGGTTCATTTTTTGCTGAATA
Source organism: Pseudomonas sp. NPDC087639 (assembly GCF_044743385.1). Lineage (NCBI taxonomy): Bacteria > Pseudomonadati > Pseudomonadota > Gammaproteobacteria > Pseudomonadales > Pseudomonadaceae > Pseudomonas > Pseudomonas sp. NPDC087639. Next base: position 124,906 of record NZ_JBIUWI010000001.1, read on the forward strand.
TCTTCGGCATTTCTGTAGGTGATGATGATTTCTTTGGCGTTGGCGCGGTCGGGCAGGTCAACTTTGAATAGTTCGACTTCACCTCGTGCTAGGTCAACGGCGAAAGTAGCTTTAGCCGAAGTTTGAAATCCTTCAGCCAGTGTCCATCCAGGACCCTCTACTTTGGTTGAGGCATGGAGAGTTTCTGTCGTGGAGGGCATCAGGCATCGAACCAATTGTGCCTGCGGGGTAATATCGAAGAGGCGGAATGTCTTGCGCACGTTGTCCTTAAACAGCACTTGCTCCAGCCGCTTGCCCCACTCCTTGCGAGTGCCAGCATTCTCCAATGCGGTGACCTTGTATTTTTTACTTTCAAGATAGCTGTTGAATTTTTCAATCTCGAACCAGCCCTCGGCAGAGAACCAATCGCTTTCTTGATCCTTGATCCGTAACGCACCTTCCTGAGTCAGCCATTGCCCGAACAGGCTCAGCTCAGTGTCCGTTGTTGATTTTCCATCGCTGTTGCCTGGACGTTTTCCCAGGTCTTTGACCTTCGCGCCAACTTTCTTCCAGTCGTCTTTGACGGTTTGTTTGAGGCGTGGCAGCGAATACATGCTGAGATAGGTTAGTGGCTTTTTGAGGCTGTCTGCCATGCTCATCTCGGCAAGTGGGAAGCCATTCTTGATCAGACGCTCCTCTGGTCTTGCCTGAAACTGTTCGGGCTCCCACAAAAGATGTCGGCGAACAGGCGCTGTTTCTACGTTTTTTTCAGCCTGAAGCCTCAGCGTTTCTTTAGAAGCTTGCAGGCGATCCCAAGCGGCACGCTCGATAGTGACAAGGTTGGTTGGTGCTTTGGCTTGTCGGCCGCTCGCCTCAATCCACCCTTTATACTTTGCAGTGAGACGCTCGTTGACTTCTGTTTGTTCTTTCTCGAGCGCCAAGTACTGCTTGAACAGGTCGACGCCGCCTTCAACTGACCCACCTGCGGCGGGAATTAAAGCGAATTCAGGTAAGGCGATGCCATATTGAGCCACATCGGAAATGGCGTCGAGATACGCGTTGTAGGTCGCTTTACGCTCTTTACGTTTGATTTCCTGATCACGAACGTACGTACACAACATAAGCTGATTGTTGGAGCCGCACATCGCAATATCGTCAATTCGCTTTTTGTCCTGAGCCAACATGGTAGCGAGCTCGGTTGACGTTGAAGTCGTCAGTTGTTTGTCTTCGAGAACTGCCCCACGTGCTTTCAGGTATTTCTGAACGGCTTCGCGAGCAGCAATGGCTTTCGGAGAGTAAAGGCTGCCACTTTCGTAGGCGTAACCCTTGTCTTTGGCGGCGGCGATCGCTGTACGCTTGAGCTTTAGCCATTCGCTGTGCATTCCATGCACACGAGTGGCGTCATTGCGGGCGGACATCAACTCGTTTCTTTTAACTTGGTCCTGCTCTAGGCTCGTGAGAGGTTTTGCAGGTGGCTCTGCTGGTGGTGCGGCCTTTCTGCTCTCTTGGGCTTCAAGCAGGGCCGCACCCAAATTGCTTATATTCGGATGTTGGGCTTCGATCTCGAGCATCCTGGCTTTTTCTTCACCCTCGAGGAAGTTTGCCAGTTTGGGTTCGAGGAAATACTCGAGGAGACCGGATTCGTAGAGTCCTTTTTTGCGCTCTTCGGGTGTCTTGGTCGAGCTGACCTTTTGTTCCAGATCGCTGGAAGCTTCTTTCAACGCCGAGTTGGTGCGGTCTGGCAGCAACCAGAAAGACTCATTCTCTGTGTCATAAATTGCGCTGCCATAAACCGTGGAGCAGGGCGTTTTGACTTTGTCGTGGTCGCCCGGCGTGTCTGCCGGGACTTCGGGTTGTTCACCGATATCCCGAGCTGGTTTTGCACAGATTTCGTCAGCTGCTACTGGCTGGGTAGGTGACAACTCTGTTTTAGGTGCGGCGCTGGTGTTCTGTTCCATTTCGCTTCCATTCATTCTTTACGCGGACGGGGTCATCAAGCAGCGCTGGTGGCGAGTTGCTGCAGCTGCTGAACTTTGATGAACGACTCTTCCCTGGATTGCAGGATGGCCATTGCCTGAGGCTGCGTTTCGAGCAGTGGGCCGTTGGTGATCTGGCCCAGTTTCAGTAAATGACGACCTTCGTAAATGTTGTGGGCAACCAACACGTTGAGGTTTTCCACGAGGTTGGGCAGTTGTTCGTCGGTGGGTTCGCCGTAGGCGGCGTATTGCTCGTCTGCCCAGTAAACCCATCCTAGATGTTCCTGAATCTTCGGTGCTGCTTGCGGCATGTCGAACGCTGAGACGTCGCCCAGCCATTCGAGTTCCGAGACGGAGCGCCAACTCAGCCACAATCCGCGATTGCGGCCAAAGTGGACCGGCGCGGGACTGTAGACGTGCTGCCAAGGGCCAAAGAGCTGGTGCGAGTTTTCGCCTGCGGTATAGGCCAGCGCGGCCCACAGGCTTGGTTTGTGGTAACTCAACAGGCTTTGGCCACCGGAACCGTCGTTTGCGCGCAGCAGCCAGCGGGCGTGAGCGAGTGCTGTGGCTGGATCGTCGGTGACCAATGCGATACCGGCAAACTTTTCTTCGCAGAGTTTTGCCGCTTCCGCGGCCAGGCGACTGCCCCACGGTGCGGTCAGCCACAGCGGGCCTTCAGCAGCCATTTCAGCGAAGTCGGTGCTCAGGAAAAGGCCTTGGCAGTGGACTGGCTCGCCAATGCGGTAGAGACGACTTGTAGCCTCTGGCTGGCGGGTGCGATCAATGATGAAGCACAGCGTTGAACCGGAGCTTTCTCTTGGCAACTGCTCGAATGCGTGGCGCGGGGCATCGAGGAGGGCGCTCAGCGCTTTTACATGCATGTGCAATCCTTACGGCTGCAAGCGCCGTTGCTTTGTTTGCCGCACAGCGGTGTGATACCGGACTCGTTCAGACGTTTGGGGAGGGGAACAAGCACTGTGCCAGCCTTATCCGCATCCGCCACTTTCATCGGCCCCGGCAGCAACGGCGCAGCAGGCGTACCAACCCCCGGCGCACCGCCGGTATTAACCTTCACTTCAGCGCCACTGATCGTGACACCACCCGCATCAACCTTCACAAAACTCCCGCCAGCCTTGGCGGTCAGCTCCATGCCACCCTCAATCACCACCTTTTCGCCAGCGTGATAGTGAATCTCCGTCCCAGCCTCAACAAACTGAGCAGTACCCACCTTCACATGCTGAGTCACCGCAACCGTCAGGTGGTCATCCGCACGCATTTCGCTTTTGCGATCCAGATGCGTAATTCGGTGCTCTTCGACCTTGAACTCGCTCAGGGTGTTGGCTTCAACGGTGTCGTGCCGTTCGTTGCCGACACGAATCTTCTGGTCGTGCTCGATGTTTTCGTCCCAATCGCGCTGGGCGTGGATGTAGATCTGTTCCACACCCTTTTTGTCTTCGATGCGGAATTCGTTGTAGCCCTTGCCGCCCGGTGAGCTGAGGGTTTTGAAGGTGCTGCGGGTTTTGTTCGCCGGGAGGTCGTAGGGGACGACGTTTTCCTTGTGGTACAGGCAGCCGGTGACGAGTGGCTGGTCGGGGTCGCCTTCGAGGAAGGTGACGAGGACTTCCATGCCGATGCGCGGGATGGCGATGCCGCCGTATGCTGCGCCGGCCCAGCCGCTGGCGACGCGCATCCAGCAGGTGGTTTTGTCGTCGCCCTGGCCGTCGCGGTCCCAGTGGAACTGGACTTTGATGCGGCCGTATTGATCGCAGTGGATTTCTTCGCCGGCGGGCCCGGTGACGACGGCGGTCTGGCTGCCGAGGACTTTTGGTTTCGGGTGTTCGAGGGCAGGGCGGTAGTGCGCGTCCCACGGGGTGGCGAGGAAGCTGTTGCGGTAGCCCTGGTGGAAATCGCTTTTGTTGTCGGTGACGTCGCTGGTGACGTTTTCGCCGAGCACTTGCGGTTGCTTGCCTTCGTGAAGCACTTCCAGCAGCAACCACATATCGTTCCACTCGGCGCGCGGGTGTTCGGCGAGGGTCAGGAAGTGGCCGCTGGTGAGGGTCGGTTCGTCACCTTTGCCTTCGGCGAGTTTGTAGTCGCTGCGATGGCGTTCCAGTGCGCGGGTCGAGAGGAACTTGCCGCGCTCGCGGGTGGTGAAGCGGCCGGGGTAGTCGTAATCCTCAAGGTCCGGGGCGAACTCGGATTTGACCGCGCCTTCGGGCAGGATCTTCGGTTTTTCGAAGTCGTAGTCGCGGCGGCTGACGCGGGTGGTACGGGTTTCCAGACGCAGGTTGAAGCGTTTGATCACCGGTTTGTCGGCGCTCATGCCGGAGTCTTGCTGGTAGCTCACAGCTTTGAGTTTGCGGAACACGGTCTGGTCGTCGCCGAACACCAGTTTGTGGCCGCTGCTGCTGTGCTGGAAGTGGAAGTGGATGCCTTCCTCTTCACACAGGCGCTGGATGAAATGCAGGTCGGATTCGTCGTACTGCACGCAGTAATCGCGTTCCGGGTATTCGGCGCTGAGCTGGAAGCTGTAGGCGTCGGCGAGAATGCCGCGATCCTCCAGCACCCGGGCGATGATCTTTGGCACGGTCAGTTGCTGGAAGATCTGCTGGTCGTGGTTGTGCCGCAGGTAGGCCAGTTGCGGCACCAGGCTGATGCTGTAGCGGGTCAGGGTCTTGCCGGAATCGCCTTGCTCGATGCGGTACACCAGGCCATGGATCTTGCCTTCGCCAGTGGCGCCGAAGGTCAGGACGCCGGGCTTGTGCAACAGCTCTTCGAGTTTCAGGTCGGGACGGGCGCTGACCAGTTCGAGGTCGAAACGGAACGGTTCGTTGAGGGCTTCGCGACCGGTGAAGCTAAGGACTTGCAGGTCGGCGTTGGCACCTTCGAGCGTGAGGGTGATGTGGGTTGCGTTGGCGTCCAGCATGCCTTGAATTCCGTCCGTTGAATAAGCAGGAGACGGATGATGGAGGATTAAACCGCCTCATTCAAGGCGCAAATGCCGTAGGAAGGCGCCCCGTGACGCCTAGGGAAAACCCTTAGGCCGGCCTTTTTTTCTAATGAATCCGGGCGTTTGCTGGATTTTTACGACAAAAGTTCAGGTGCAATCAACTGGCCATGCGCTAAAGAATTGCCGGTCAGTTTCAGACTAAAGTCGCCTGTGGCACGTCAAAGCCATCTGCCATCATTGCAACTCACCCCCGCGTGTTCACTTCCTCTCGGCTCAGTATTGACCCGGGACGGGAGCTATTTTTCTGGCTTATTGCGCCTGTGCGCAAACGCTGCATTGTGGAGTTTTTGATGCGTCCCCCATTCCCCCTCATCACCCCGCGCCTGTCATTGGGCTTCGGAGCCGTTGTGCTGTGCGCAGGATTTACCGCGCCCGTTCAGGCCAGCGGATTTCTTGAAGACAGCACGGCGAAAATCGAATCGCGCACGGTGTATTTCAACCGCGATTTCCGTGATGGGCACACGTCCAACGATCAAGGCGCGTCCAAGCGCGAAGAGTCGGCTCAGGGTTTCATTTTCAATCTGCAATCGGGTTACACCGAAGGCACCGTGGGTTTCGGTATCGATGCGCTTGGCATGCTCGGCTTCAAGCTCGATTCCAGCGCCGACAGCAGCAACAGCGGGTTGCTGCCGTCCAGCGGGCAGGACCCGCGCGGTTCGAAGGATCAGTACGCGAAGCTGGGATTGACCGCCAAAGTGCGGGTGTCCGATACGGTGCTGAAATACGGCGCACTGCTGCCGGATCTGCCGTTGCTCAAGTACAACGACGGGCGTTTGCTTCCAACGATGTTCAACGGTGCGATGTTGACTTCAAAAGAAGTGAAGGATCTGACGTTTATGGCGGCGCGTCTGGACAACTACACCGCGCGTGATTCCACCGACTCGCAAGACATCCGCGTGCACTGCAAGAACAAGCGCTACGCGTGCAACACCACTGCCGACCATTTCGACATGTACGGCTTCGACTACAAGATCAATGATCGCCTGACCGCGCAGTATCACTACGCGGAACTTGAGGACATCTATCGTCAGCACTTCGTCGGGCTGTTGGGGAATCAGCCTTTGGGCGGCGGCGTATTAAAGGCCGATGTACGCCTGATCAAGAGTGCCGACAGCGGTGCAGAACGGGCCGGTTCCATCGATAACCGCGCATTGAGCGGCATGCTGTCTTATGCCATCAGCGGCCACACGTTCAGTGGCGGTTGGCAGCGCATGAACGGCGACAACTCGATGCCGTACCTCGATGGCAGCAATCCGTATCTGGTCAACTATGTGCAGGTCAACGACTTCGCTGCTGCGCAGGAGCGTTCCTGGCAGTTGCGTTATGACTACGACTTCAAGGCGATCGGCATCAATGGCCTGAGCTTCCTGACCCGCTATGTGAGCGGTGATCACATCAAGGTGTTGGGCAGCGATCAGGAAGGTAAAGAGTGGGAACGTGACAGCGAGTTGAAGTACGTGATTCAGGCGGGAACGTTCAAGGATGTGAGTGTGCGTTTGCGTAATGCGACTTACCGCACCAACTATGAAAAGTTTGCCCGGGATGTGGATGAGACCCGGTTGATTGTGAGTTACAACTTTTCGGTGTTGTAAGCCGTTGGGCGTTTTGCGTCTGAACGGACGCTATCGCTAGCAGGCTAGCTCCCACAAGGAGGACGGCGTAACACACCAACCCTATGTAGGAGCTGCCGCAGGCTGCGATCTTTTGATCTTGTTTGTGAAAATCAAAGTCAAAAGATCGCAGCCTGCGGCAGCTCCTACAGGGGGACCGTGTTATAGCCAATGCCAGAACCGGCTCCAGAACCCGCGATTCAAATCTTCCTTGCACCCGGCATATTGCTGGGCATACATGTCGGAGCGATTCTGCACCTTGCGCGCCGTCGGCATCAGCCAGGCTTTGGCGGCGTAAGTCTTGTTGCGATAGCCGCCCCAGCCTTCGTGGTAGTTGAGGTACTGGCCATAGGCGTCGTATTTGTAGACGCCGTTGATCGACGTGGTCTTGTCCATGTACCAGCCGACGAAGTCGATCGCGTCGTCGAAGTCTTCGCGGTCTGCCCAGTTTCTGCCGGTGCTTTTCTGATAGTCAGACCAGACTTCATCCTTGGCCTGGGCATAACCCGAAGCGGTCGACACCCGGCCCCACGGAATTACCCAGAGCAGGTATTTACGCGGGGTTTTGGCGTCGTAACGGTAGCCGGATTCCTGATACATGATCGCGAAGGGCACCTGAATCGGCACCCCCCAGCGCTTCTGCGTGACTTGCGCAGCGTCGTACCAGTCGCTTTTCTCCCGGAAGATCTCGCAGATGTTTTCCGGCGAACGGGGCGGCGAGGTGCCGCAACCCGTCAACAGCGCCGCGAGTACCAGTAGTCCAACTGTTTGCCCTGAATTCAAAAGCCGTCATCCGTCATGCGCGAAAAAGGGCGACAGTCTACGCGCTCAGGTCAATTGGTGACGATAGGGCAAATCCGGACCGGTCTTGCTGCAGGTCAGCGCTGCGGCTTGCACGGCGAACTTGAGCATGCCGTCAATCTGCTCGCGACCGAGTTGCTGCACGCCTTCGACCGAGTCCAGACCGTGCTCGGTCAGCCAAGTGATCAGCGCGGCCTGGAAGGTGTCGCCGGCACCGACGGTATCGGCGATCTTCACCGAGCAGGCTGGCACCGACCATGAGCCATGGGCGCGGCTGAACACGGTCGCGCCTTCGCCACCGCGAGTGAGGAAAACGACTTGGCAGCGATGTTCCAGCCAGCCGTCGATGACGCGCTGCGGATCCTGTTCGGGATAGAGCAGGCTCAAGTCTTCGTCGCTGACTTTGATCAGATCCGCCAGTTGCACCAGCGTGGCGATTCGCTCGCGCCACAAGTCGATATTCGGCTCGGGATTGAGGCGTACGTTGGGATCGAGGGTGATCAGGCGTTTGCCGCTTTCACGCTGGACCAAGGCGAGCAGGGTGTCGGCAATCGGCTGCACCACCAATGAATACGAACCAATGTGCAAGCCGCGCACCTCGTCGCCCAGCGACGGCAGATGGCTTGGATTCAGCTGCCGATCCGCACAGCCTTCACCGCGAAAGCTGTAATGCGGCGAGCCGTTGGCACCGACGGCGACCATCGCCAGAGTGGTCGGCGCGGCGAAATCCACCAGAAAGTCCGGGCGTACGCCTTCTTCCTTAAGCACTTGCTGCAAGCGGCGGCCGAGGTAGTCGGTGGACAGGCCGGCGAACAAGGCTGAATCCACGCCCAAACGGCGCAAGCCCACGGCGACGTTGAACGGCGAGCCGCCGGCAATCGCCTTGAAATTCACTTTCGATGCCAGACCGCTGGCGTCGTCTTCGCTGAAAAAATCAAACAGGGCTTCGCCACACACCAAATACATAATTGTTTGCTCTTTATAGGGTTGCGACATGCTGTTGATAGCGTTCATAAGCCTGCTGAAACGCCGCGACATTGGCGGTGATCGGCAGGGTTTCACTGTTCAGGTCGAGCTTCACGCAGCGCTGGCACAGGTCGGCCAGTGTGTCCTCGTGACCGTTCGACCATGACTTGCACCACGCTGCTTGAATCGCTGCGCCAAGGGCCGCAGCTTCGCTTTGTTCGGTGCAGATCACCGGCGTGTTCATGATGTCGGCGACGATCTGTCGCCACACCGCGCTTTTCGAACCGCCGCCGATCAGGCAAATGCTGCGGCTTTGTAAACCATTCTGACGGAGCAAATCCAGTCCATAACGCAGGCCGAAGGTGGTGCCTTCGACGGCGGCGCGGCACAGATTGGCCTGAGTCAGATTATCCAGCGTCAAACCGTGCAGGCTGCCGGTGGCATGGGGCAGGGCGGGGACGCGCTCACCGTTGAGGAACGGCAGCATGCTCACGCCTTCGGCGCCAATCGGTGCCTGAGCGACGAGGTCGTTGAATTGCTCGAGATCGAGGTCGAACAGGTCGCGAATCGCGCCCGTGGCGTTGGTCAAGTTCATCGTGCAGATCAGCGGGAGCCAGCCGCCGCTGGAGGAGCAGAACGTCGCGACCGAGGCGTCCGGGCTGACTTTCGGCGCGTCGGCGTAGGCGTAGACGGTGCCGGAAGAGCCGAGGCTCATGGTGATCGTACCGGGTTGAATATTGCCGGTGCCGATGGCGCCCATCATGTTGTCGCCGCCGCCGCTTGCGACCAGTGCGTTGCGGTTGATGCCCAGGTGTTCGGCGATGGCCGGCAGGATCGTGCCCACGGCTTCATGCGCATCGATCAACTCAGGCAACGCGGCTTGCAGGCGACCGCTGGCGTCGATGTCGCGCAGCAGCTGCAAGTCCCACTGACGGGTGCGCACGTTGAAATAGCCGGTGCCGGAGGCGTCACCATATTCACTGCACGAACGGCCGGTGAGCCAGAAATTGAGGTAGTCGTGGGGCAGCAGGATGCGGACGATGCGCGAAAACACCTCCGGATGCTGCTCTTTGGTCCACAGCAGTTTCGACACCGTGTAACCCGGTGCAATGACCACGCCGAGGCGTTCCAGCGAACCTGCTTCACCGCCCAGATGGCTGAGCAGTCGATCGTTTTCGGCGCTGGTTTCGGTGTCGCACCACAGCTTGGCCGGGCGCAGGACTTCGCCTTGATCGTCGAGCAAAACCAGGCCGTGTTGCTGGCCGGATACGCCGATGCCCAGGATTGACTGGCCGTCGACATTCGCCGCCAACAGTGCCTGACGGGTGGCGAGTGCGAAGGCTTCCAGCCATTGTTGCGTGTCTTGTTCGCGGCGGCCGTTGGCGCCGCTGATCATGGTGTGCGCGGCGGCGCCTTGGCCGAGCACCTGACCGCTGGCGGCATCGAGGATGATCGCTTTGGTGCCTTGGGTGCCGCAGTCGATGCCGAGGAAGAGTTGTCGGGTTGTCACTGGGATATCCTCAGGGGATCAGGTCTTTCGCGGTGAAGCGATTCGCGAGCAGGCTCGCTCCCACAGGGGGACGCATTTCAAAATGTGGGAGCGAGCCTGCTCGCGAATGGGTCATTAAAGTCACCGCATCACTCAAACCAGAACCCGCTCCAGAGTCTGCGAAACCCCCACCTCGCGCAAGCTGTCACAGCACCACTCGAACGCCGCCACAAACTCTGCCGACTGAGCAATCGCCGTGCCAAAAATCTCTTCAACCCCAAGCAACCGCTGGGTAATCAACGCATCATCCGCCACCAACGCCTGACAAAACGCCGCCCGAGGATCCGGAATCGAATACGTATCGCCATTCTCATCCACGCCTTTCAAGTAAAGCGCCCAGGCCGCGACCACCAACGCCGCGCGTTTGGTTTCCTGGCCATCGGCAATCAACCGATTGATGGTCGGAATGGTGAACTTGGGAAACTTCGACGAACCATCCGAACACACTCGTTCCAACTGATCGGCAATCGCCTGATTGGAAAACCGCGCCACCAGCGTGTTCTTGTACTCGGTCAAATCGATGCCCGGCACCGGTGCCAGTTGCGGCGTGACATCCAGATCCATGTAAGCGCGCATGTAACGCACGAACAACGGGTCATTCATGGTCTCGTGGACAAAGCGATAGCCCTTCAAAAAGCCCAGATACGTCAGCGCCAGATGGCTGCCGTTGAGCAGTTTGATCTTCATCTCTTCATACGGCGAAACGTCGTCGGTGAACTGTACGCCGACCTTTTCCCAGGCCGGGCGACCGTTGACGAATTTGTCCTCCAGCACCCACTGCACAAACGGTTCGCAAACCACCGGCCAGGCGTCGTCTACGCCGTGTTTGTCGGCCAGTTGCAGGCGATGCGCGGTGCTGGTCATCGGGGTGATGCGGTCGACCATGGCGTTGGGGAAACTGACGTTGGCGTCGATCCAGCTGCACAGGTCGCTATTGCGCAGCGTGGCAAACGCCAGCAATGCCTTGCGGGTCACGGCGCCGTTGTGCGGCAGGTTATCGCAGGACATTACGGTGAAGGCCGGAATGCCCGCCGCCCGACGTTTTTCCAGGGCCGCGCACAAAAAGCCGAACACGGTTTTTGGTGCGTCGGGATTGGCAAGGTCATGCTGAATCTGCGGCAGATGCGCCATGAATTCGCCGTTGCTGTCATCGATGCAGTAACCGCCCTCAGTGATGGTCAGCGAGACGATGCGGATCTGCGGATCGGCGAGTTTGTCGATCAACGCCTGAGCGCTGTCTTCGGCCAGCAGCATGTCGCGAATCGCGCCGATCACGCGCACTTCGGTATCGTCGCTGTCACCCAGTTCAAACAGAGTGAACAGGTAATCCTGTTCCTTTAGATCGTCGCGGGCGCGGCGATCTTCAGCGCGCAGGCCAACCCCGCAAATCGCCCAGTCCAGCGCTTCGCCGGTATTCATCAAGGCATCGGTGTAATACGCCTGATGCGCGCGATGGAAACCGCCGACGCCAATGTGCGCGATGCCCTGACGGGTGTCGCTGAGGCCGTAGGCTGGCAGTTTCACTTCGGCGGCGAGGCGGTTGAGGTTCTGTTTATTCAGGTTCATTGGGCAAGTCTCGAAAAATCAGGCCGCAGCACGCAGCGGACGGGTCAGTGCCACACCTTCGGCATCGAACAAGTGGCAGTGGGCGGCGTCCAGATACAGGTTCAGTTGCTCGCCATAACGGCTGGCCAGGTCACCGCGCACGCGCATGGTCAGCGCTTCGCCGGCGTTGGTCTTGACGTGGCAGAAGGTGTCGCTGCCCAGCCGTTCGCTGACATCGGCGGTGACTTGCAGGGTGCAGTCCCCTGGTTGTGCCAGTTCCAGATGCTCCGGGCGAATGCCCAGAGTCACGGCGCTGCCGACGGCCAGGTTGGCGGCGTTGAAGGGCAGGGTGATGCGGGTGCCGGCGTCCAGTGCGACTTCGCAGGTTTGGCCATCGACCCGGGCGATCTTGCCCTTGAGGAAGCCCATCTTCGGCGTGCCGAGAAACCCGGCGACGAACAGGTTGGCCGGGTTGTGATACAGGTCCAGCGGCGAGCCGACTTGTTCGATTTTGCCGCCATTGAGCACCACGACTTTGTCAGCCATGGTCATCGCTTCGACCTGATCGTGGGTCACGTAGATCATGGTCGCTTGCAGGTCCTTGTGCAGGCGCAGCAGTTCCAGACGCATTTGCACCCGCAGTGCGGCATCGAGGTTGGACAGCGGTTCGTCGAACAGGAAGATTTTCGGGTTGCGCACAATCGCGCGGCCGATGGCGACACGCTGGCGCTGACCACCAGAGAGCTGCTTCGGTTTGCGTTCAAGCATCGGCCCCAGCTCAAGAATGCGTGCGGCTTCGCCGACTTTTTTCTCAACCTCGGCTTTCGGCACGCCGGCCAGATCGAGGGCGAAAGACATGTTCTTTTTCACGGTCATGTGCGGATACAGCGCGTAAGTCTGGAACACCATCGCCAGATCGCGCTTGGCCGGGCTGACTTCAGTGATGTCGCGGCCATCGAGTTCAATGGTGCCGCCGCTGACTTCTTCCAGGCCGGCGATCAGGCGCAGCAGGGTGGATTTACCGCAGCCGGACGGGCCGACGAAGACCACGAATTCCTTATCGTTCACCTCAAGGTCGATGCCCTTGATGATGGAAAAACCTTCGAAGCCTTTTTGCAGATTCTTGATTTTCAGGTTGGCCATGATGGCGCTCCTTTTGTGCTTATTCTTTGAGGGCTATTTCACGGCGCCGAACGACAGGCCGCGCACCAGTTGTTTCTGGCTGATCCAGCCGAAGATCAGGATCGGCGCACAGGCCAGGGTCGACACCGCCGACAACTTGGCCCAGAACAATCCTTCGGGACTTGAATACGAGGCGATCAGCGCGGTCAGTGGCGCGGCTTTCGAGGAGGTCAGGTTCAGCGACCAGAAGGCCTCGTTCCAGCACAGGATCAGCGACAGCAGCACGGTCGAGGCAAGACCACCCTTGGCGATCGGCAGCAGCACACGGATCATTTCCTGCCACAGCGTGGCGCCGTCGAGGCGGGCGGCTTCGAGGATGTCTTTGGGGATGTCCTTGAAGTACGTGTAAATCATCCAGACCACGATCGGCAGGTTGATCAGCGTGTAGATCACGATCAGTGAAATGCGCGTGTCGAGCAGGCCGAAACTCTTGGCCAGCAGGTAGATCGGCATCAGCACGCCCACTGGCGGCAACATCTTGGTCGACAGCATCCACAGCAGCGTGCCTTTGGTGCGCTGGGTTTCGTAGAACGCCATCGAATAGGCCGCCGGCACTGCGATCAGCAGGCACAGAGCTGTGGCGCTGAAGGAAATCACCACCGAGTTCCAGGCAAAGCTGAAGTAGTCGCTGCGCTCGTTGATGTGCAGGTAGTTCTCCAGTGTCGGCGTGAAGATGAACTGCGGCGGCGTGGCGAAGGCGTCGATTTCGGTTTTGAAACTGGTCATCACCATCCAGAAGATCGGGAAGAAAATCACGATCGCGATGGCCCAGGCCAGGGTGCCGAGCAGCAGGCTTTGCAGCCGGCGGGATTGTTGAAGAGTCATGGCGGGCCTCAGGCTTTGTCAGTCAGGTTTTTGCCGATCATCCGCACCAGAATGATCGCGGCGATGTTGGCGATGACCACGGCAATCAAGCCGCCCGCCGACGCCATGCCGACGTCGAACTGCACCAGCGCCTGGTTGTAGATCAGGTAGGCGAGGTTGGTCGAGGCGTAGCCGGGGCCGCCGTTGGTGGTGGTGAAAATCTCGGCGAATACCGACAGCAGGAAGATTGTTTCGATCATCACCACCACGGCAATCGGCCGGGCCAGGTGCGGCAGGGTCAGGTGCCAGAAGATCGCGATCGGGCCTGCGCCATCCAGGCGCGCGGCTTCTTTCTGTTCCTGGTCGAGGGACTGCATGGCGGTCATCA